>JBEVDP010000341.1:0-6914 GCA_040513235.1 Acidimicrobiia bacterium
AGCTGATGAACACCGTTTCGAGTGTGGGCGCGGTGACTCCGACGTCGGCCACGGCGAACCCAGCGTGGTCGGCGTGGGTGATGATCTCGGGGAGTGTCGGGCCGCCGTGGCGAACATACACGTGCACCGTGTCGTCGACGACGCGGCCACCGTCGACCGCGGGGAGGGACTCGAGGTGTGTGACCAAAGCCTGAAGGTCGCCTGAGGCGTGGATACGGACCTCGGTGTCGGCGCCGACGGTTGCCTTGAGGCGCGCCGGTGTGTCGAGCGCGAGCAATTGACCGTGGTCCATGATCGCGACCCGGTCGCAGAGCTGGTCGGCCTCTTCCATGTAGTGCGTCGTCAAGAGGATCGTCTGACCGCGCGCGTGGAGATCGCGTAGCACTTCCCACAACGCGAGTCGACTCTGGGGGTCGAGGCCCGCGGTTGGTTCGTCGAGGAACAGCACCCGAGGGCGGTGCATGATGGCGCGCGCGACCATCACGCGCTGCGCCAAGCCACCGGAGAGTTCGTCGACTTCGGCCCGGGCGCGGTCGGTGAGGTGGAACTGCTCGAGTAACTCGTCGGTCGCCCGCCGCGCCTCGCGATGACCCATGCCGAAGTACCGGCCGTGGAAGTAGAGGTTCTCGCCGACGTCGAGTGATCGATCGAGGGTGTTCGTCTGCGGGACGACGCCGATGACCTGTTTCGCGCGCGCGGGGTATGCGACGACGTCGATGTCGTCGACGCGAGCGCTGCCCGACGTCGGGATCACGCGTGTCGTCAGCATGCCCACGGTTGTCGTCTTGCCGGCGCCGTTCGGTCCGAGCAGACCGAAGATCTCGCCGCCACGCACCTCGAGATCGAGGTTGTCGACGGCGCGCAGCATGACGCCGCGACCCCTGAAGATCTTGGTCAAGTGCGAGGTCAGGATCGCGTCGGGAGGCGCGTCCGGATCGTGGCGTGCGCCCGCGACTTCGACAGCCACCGCCCTCCTCTCGTTTGGGCCCACCTGACCGGCGGCGATGCTACGGCGACGCCGCAAGCGTTGCACCGCGTCCGCGCTCGAAGCTCGGCCCCTCGCGGACACCGTGCGACGTGGAAGAACGGGACCGCCCTCCGGCCTTGGCTCGGCGCCGCCGTCAGGACTGATCCCGCGCAGAGGACGGGGCCGCGGTTCCTCTGCCGCCCCGGTATCAGAGCGTCCGTTCGCGCCGGGGTTCGACGGGCTCTCTCTGAAATTTTCTCGTCGGCTGAGCGGCGATGACGACGAACTGGGGCGGGGCGCGGGTCACGCGCGCGGCCCTCCGACGTCTTCCGTTGACCTGCGTGTCGAGCGACGCGATTGACGGCCGCGCGGGGCCCGGTATCCTGCCCGCCCATGTCCGGGGGGATAACGGTTGCCTTTCACGGCGTACGGGGTTCGACGCCGTGCGAAGGTCCCCAGTTGGCGCGCTACGGCGGCCACTCGTCGTGCGTATCGGTGTCGTCGGGTGATCACCCGCCGTTCGTCTTCGACCTCGGGACCGGTCTGCGGGCATACGGCGAGAAGCTCGGCGGCAAGTGCGAGTTCCACGGCACGGTGTTGCTCACGCATCTGCACTGGGATCACGTGCAGGGCCTGCCGTTCTTCGGACCGCTGCACGACGAGGCGTCAACGGTCGCCGTTTACGGCCCGCGCCAGGTCGAGGGTGAGCTCGGTGACGTGTTCGGCCAGATGATGCAGCCTCCGTTCTTTCCTATCCGACCCGAAGGTCTGGCGGGGAAGGTCACCTTCGCCGACACCGGCGACGACGACTTTCCCATCGGCCTGGCCAAGGTGCGGTCGCGCTTCGTCCGTCACGTCGGTCCGACGTTGGGCTTTCGCATCGACTGGGCGGGAACATCGATTGCATACGTCCCCGACCACGGCCCGGGGTGTTGTCCGGACGATCCCGACGACTTCGTTCCACACGAGATCCTCGAGCTGTGCGACGGCGTCGACGTCCTGATCCACGACGCGCAGCACACCGCGGAGGAGTACGCGGTGAAGCGCCACTGGGGTCACTCGACGGTCGAATACGCGGTGCACGTCGGGAAGGAAGCCGGCGCGAAACGCTTACTGCTCTTCCATCACGATCCTGCGCACGGCGATGATGAGCTCGATTGCATCGAGGCGATGACTGCCGATCAGTCGGCGACCGTCGGCGGACCCGAAGTCACGGCCGCGTACGAAGGACTGGAAATCGAGCTCTCGGCGACTCGATGAGCCGGTCGCTCCACACGCTGGCTCCCGATCCGGCGACCATGCGCACAGTGCTCGGGCACTTCGCGACCGGGCTGACGATCGTGACGGCGGTGGACGGCGGCGAACCGGTCGGGATGGCGTGCAACTCGTTCACGTCGCTGTCGCTCGACCCGGCACTGGTGCTGTTCTGCGCGGCGAAGTCATCGACCACGTGGCCGCGTATCCAAGCCGCCGGGAAGTGGGCTGTAAACATCCTCGGCGAGGACGACGAGGAGGTGTGCCGGCTCTTCGCGGAGAAGGACGCCGACCGCTTCGCGCACACTGCGTATCGGCCGGGCGTCAGTGGCGCACCGATTCTGGATCGTGCAGTCGCATTCGCCGACTGTGTCACCGAAATGGAGTACGAGGGCGGCGATCACCTGATCGTCGTCGGCCGGGTGCTCGAACTGGGGTACGCACCGGAGAGCAAGCCGTTGCTCTTCTACCGCGGCGGGTACGGCCGGTTCGCGATCTGAGGTGGCGCTCGCCCTCGCGGCTCGCATCGTGCTGGCCGCGACCCTCGTCTTCGCGGCGACGGCCAAGCTGCGCGATCGCGAGCAGGTTCGGGCGCACATGGTCGAGCTCCTCGGCGCGCGGGCGGCAGGACTCGCGGCGGTCGCGGTGCCCGTCGTCGAGCTCGTGCTCGCGTTCATGCTCGTCGCGTGGTGGACGAGCGCGGTGCCCGGCATCGCGGCGGCCGTCGTGCTCGGCGCCTTCACGGTGCTGGTCGTGCGCGCTCAGGTGCGACGGGTGCCGTGCCCGTGTTTCGGCGGTGGGGCATCGGCCCGGCCGGCCGGGCCGGCCGCGGTGGTGCGCAATGGTGTGCTGATCGCCGAGGCGGTGCTCGCGACCGGAGATCCCCGAGGGGCGAGTCTGCTCGCGAGCGTGGTGCTCATTGCCGGGCTCGGGGCACTCACGGTGTTGGTCGTGCGCGCCGCGGCCTGACCGTTCAGTCGCGGCGGAGGCGTTCCGCGAGCGCGGCCGCGGCGTTGTAGCCGGTTGTGGCCGCGACGGCGGCGATCGCGGCCTCGACGAGAACGAGGATCCAGGCGAGGGCGTCGACGCCGACGAGGAAGCCCAGGAGTGCGACCGCCAGGAGCGCCGTGGCCAGAAGGTCGAGGGCACGGGCCGCGGTCGCGGGGACCGTGGGGCCGCCGGACGGAACCCGCGGCTCCACCAACGCTCTGTAGGCGCCGTGGAGCGGGTTGCGGCTCGGGCCGAGGCCGGCGCCCAGGGCGACGATCACAGCCACCACGGGCACGACCCAAGGAATCCTGAAGACGAAGCTCGCAAGCAGGGCCAGCGCGACGATGCCCTGGCCGGAGCGGAGCGCCCGTTCGTCGAAGTCCCGCGAGTCCGGCAGCACGCGCGGCACCCTAGTCACGCGGGACACCCGCTGACTCCGGCCACACCAGACGACATGTCTTGCGACGCCCCTTCCCATCTCGTGGCCTCTTCGTTACGCTGCGTGATCGCAGCTGTGGTGGAGGGGGAACGACGTGCTCGGACTGGTGCTCACCCTGGCCGCGCTGGCGCTTGCCGCCATCGCCGCCCTGATCATGCAGTCACGGGTGGTCCAGCCGACCTGCACGCCGGAGTCGGGTTCGGCACCGCGTCGCAGTCTCATCAGCCGGGAGCGTTCGACGACCGCCTTCGAGCTCGGCTCGCTCGGTCAGTCCGACGTGCTGCGGGGCGAATCCCTCGACGTCTCCCGCCAGCGCGAAAAGACGCGCCGCCGGCGCCTGTGGAAGGCGCTGGTGTGGATGACGCCAGTCGTGGCGTGGATGTACTGGCGCATCGCCACCGGCCACCCGGTTCGCTTCGGCCTGCCGGACATGAGCGCACAGACCATCCAGATCGCGATCCCGTTGTTGGCGATCGTGTTGATCGGCTTCGTGCTGATGCTCCCGTTCGTCGCGGCGGGCCGTTCCCCGCACGTGCGCTACCAGGCGGGCGAGATCGACGTGACGTTCGACGACGTCGTGGGCATCGGCCCGGTGAAGGACGAGGTCGTGAAGACGCTCAACCTCTTCCTCGCGTACAAGACGTTTCGCGACCGCATGGGCGGCAACCCCCGCAAGGCGATCCTGTTCGAAGGTCCGCCCGGAACCGGTAAGACGTACATGGCCAAGGCAATGGCGAAGGAAGCGGGTGTCCCGTACCTCTTCGTGTCGTCGACCGCGTTCCAGTCGATGTACTACGGCCAGACCGGCCGCAAGATCCGCAACTACTTCAAGGCGCTGCGCAAGGCCGCGCGCGAAGAGGGCGGCGCGATCGGCTTCATCGAGGAGATCGACGCGATCGCCGGCGCCCGCAACGGCATGCGCAAGAGCTCGGTGCTGCCCGGCGAGCTCGACGCCAGCCCGTCGACGGAGATCGAGCCGAGCGGCGTCAGCGAGGGAGTCTCCGGCGTCGTCAACGAGCTGCTCGTTCAGCTGCAATCGTTCGACCTACCTACATTCGGCCAGCGCTTCCGCGGCGTGTTCGTCGACTGGGCGAACCGCTGGCTGCCTGCGGAGAGGCAGATCCGCAAGCCGATGCCGCTGTCGTCGAACATCTTGATCATCGGCGCGACGAACCGCGCCGCTGACCTCGACCCCGCGTTGTTGCGCCCGGGCCGCTTCGACCGGTCGGTGCACTTCGACGTCCCGAGCCGCTCGGGCCGCCGCGAGATCATCGACTACTACCTCGATCGCAAGGCGCACGTGGTGGAGCTCGACAAGGAGGAGCGCCGCGACGCCCTGGCCGCGATGACGTTCGGCTATTCGCCTGTGATGATCGAGCACCTCTTCGACGAGTCGCTCGTGTGGTCGCTGCGCGACGGGCGTGATGCGATGGACTGGAACGACGTCCAGGACGCCAAACTCACCGAGGAGATCGGCCTCAAGCAGCCGGTCGAGTACGGCGAAGACGAGAAGCGCACGATCGCGACCCACGAAGCCGGTCACGCGGTGGTCGCCCACCTTGTCGGCCACGACCGCAAGCTCGAAGTGTTGTCGATCATCAAGCGCCGCGACGCGCTCGGTCTGCTCGCGCACTCCGACAAGGAAGAGCGGTGGACGCGTACACGGTCCGAGTTGCTCAGCGGCATCAAGATCGCCTTCGGTGGCATGACGGCCGAAGAGCTGTTCTTCGGTGAGGCGGGCACCGGACCGTCCGGTGACCTCGCGCATGCGACTCGGGTGGCGGCGCAGATGGTCGGTTCCTTCGGCATGGCCGGTTCGCTGGTGTCGCTGGAAGCGGTGGAGCCCGGCCCGATCACGCAGGGCATCGTGGGCAAGGTGCTGGCCAACGACGACAGCCGCAATGCCGTCGAGCGGATCCTCGACGAGGCCAAAGACGACGTGCGTGTGCTCCTCGACGAGAACCGTCACTTGGTCATCGCGCTGCGCGACGCACTGTTACAGCGGGAAGAGCTGTTGGGCGACGAGATTCTCGACACGCTCCGCGAAGCGCAGCACAAGCACGAGCACGTCTCGGCGTAGCCTGCACCCGTGCTCACGGGGCGCGTCGTGATCGTCGTGCGAGCCGACACGGACGAAGGCGCGCGCGCCGCGACGGAAGTCGCGGCCGCGGGCGCGAACCTGGTGCTCGTCGGAGAAGACGCGGCGCGCCTCGGCATCCTCGCGGCCGAGCTCACCGAGATCCAAGGTGTGCAGACGGCGATCTACATCGGAACGAGCGTGAACCCCACTCTCGCCGAGCTGGTCACCGACCTCTTCCCCCGCTAACGGGCGACACCAAGCCACACATCTGATGTGAGGAGCTCAGTCGACCCAACCGAGGCGACGGGCGCAACCCCAGCCGCCGTAGCCGTCTTGCGCGATGCGTTCGGCTACTTCGATTTGCTGTGCTTTCGTGGCCCACTGGGGTTTCGCCGCAAACTCGTGGCCGCCGTACATGCGCCACGTGCCGATGTAAATGCCGAGACCACCGCCGTACTCGCCGCCGTCGTACCAGTTCCCGCCCGTTTCGCAGTGCGCGAGCTCGTCCCACATTGCGATGCGTTGCGCAACGCGTTGGGCGACGATTTCGGCTTCCTCCTGCGCGGACACCAGCGACTCGAAGCGTGCGACTTCCTGGCGCGACACCAGCGCGCGGTTCCAACGTTCGACGTCGAGTCGTCGCGCGTGTGCGTCGAGATGCGTGTCGAGCTCGGTTGGTGGCGCCGGCGGTACGACTTCGAGCGGTGCCACTTGCGCGGGCGTGAGTTGCGCCGCCCCGGCCGCACCGGCGGCGGTGGCGAAGAGGGTGAGCACGAGCCCCGCGGCCCGAATGGACGCGTTCGGGCCCGGCTGGGGTGACCGAGGCATGGACCCGCGCTACCCGGACTCGTGATCCACAAAAACCTGACACGGGCGTCAGAACTCGCTTGGTAGCCTCCGACGGCGGCGTACGGGGGAATGGTGGACGAAGGACGCGAGGCGCGCCGGCACGGCTGGCGCCTCATGCGAGCGGCGGTTCTGCCGCACAAGATGCTGGTCTGGCTTGGTATCGGCGCGGGCCTGATCTGGACCGTGGCCCGAGTCGCCATCCCCGCGCTCATGGGACTCGCCATCGACGAAGGCATCACGCCTGGCGAATACGACACCGCGATGAAGATCACGGCGATCATCCTCGTCGTCGGTGCGGTGCAGGCCGTGTGCACCGGCTTGCGACGTTACGCCGC
>JBEVDP010000342.1:0-4934 GCA_040513235.1 Acidimicrobiia bacterium
CGAGACATCCGGGGCGCGCGACCGGATCGAAGGTGGGGTTCGGAATGAACCGGAACACCTTGTTGTCGACGATCATGCGCTGCTTACCGTTGATCTCCGCCCACGTGACGAGCTTCGAACGTGCCGGCGGCAGATACCGGATGAAGGCGTCGACGGCCTCGTAGTAGTGGTTGTCGGCGTCGAACGCCTCGAAGTCGACGGTCCCCATTCCCAGCCTCCTGTCGAAAGTAGAACGCGTTCTACCCTACCAAGGCGTGGAAATGGTTCGAGCGTCCGATCAGGGGATGGCCCGCCGCGGTCTCGGGTACCCCCACTGTTCGACGCGGACGCGTAGTGGCGCGCCCGTACGCACAACGGACAGGGGTGATGAGATTGAATTTTCGGCGCATGATCGCCGGCGCGTGCGTGCTCGTTGCGAGCACCGTGTTCGCGCCGCTCAGTCAGGCCGGCGCGCAGACTGCGCCCGGCGCGCCGACGATTGCGTCGGTGGATAGCCGCAACGCGCATGTGAGCTTCTGCTGGACACCACCCGCATCGGATGGGGGCGCCGCAATCAGCGCGTACCAGCTCGTCGGTCCGGGCGGCGCGACGTCGTCGGTCTCGGCGACACAACGCTGCGCCGAGTTCCCGTCGGCCAACGCGCAGACGGTCACCTTGTCGGTGGCGGCCACGAACATGCACGGTACGGGGACCGCGGCGACCGTCAATGCTGTCGCGGGCCCGACCGGCTACTACATGCTGGGTGCTCATGGCGCGTTGTACGGCTTCGGTGAGCTCGGAAACGGGACGCCGATCAGCAATCCGTCGGAGAGCTCGGGGATCGGGCCTACGAGCGCGGCCGTCGACATCGATCTCACGCCGTTCGGTACCGGGTACTGGATCACGCACGAGAACGGGCGCGTGTTCGCGGCCAACAACAGTCTGCGCGACACGAACAACCCGATCCAGGCGAGCTATGTCGATCCGCAGGTGTACGGAGAGGTGACTGCCGCGCAGCTGCGGACGGGCGAGCGGGTCACGAGTCTGTCCCCGACACGCACTGGACGCGGCTACTGGATCTTCACGTCGCGCGGGCGCGTATTCCCGTTCGGCGACGCGCGGAGCTTCGGTGATCTCGCCGGTGTGAACCTGCAGGGCCCGGTGCTCGACTCGGTCGCGACGCCGACCGACAACGGCTACTACATGGTCGCTGATGACGGTGGGGTGTTCGCATTCGGAGACGCCCGGTTCTACGGCTCGATGGGTGGGATCCGTTTGAACGCACCCGTGATGTCGCTCGTACCCGACCGCGACAACGTCGGCTACTGGCTCGTAGCGCGCGACGGCGGTGTGTTCTCGTTCGACGCGGAGTTCCTCGGCTCGATGGGCGCTACTCGCCTCAACAAGCCGGTCACCGGCATGGTGCGCCACGGGAGCGGTTACCTGATGGTCGCCGAGGACGGCGGCATCTTCAACTTCTCGAACAAGCCGTTCTTCGGATCGTTGGGAGCGAATCCGCCGAGCGTCCCGATCGTGTCTGTCACGTCGGCTGGATGAGGTGAGGATTCGCGGCGCAGGTAACCCTGCGCCGCCCGAACCGGGGCCCGAGCGGCCCCCAGAGCGGGCAACGCGCAATGGCGCGTTGGTGGGAGCAACCGGAGTTGACGAGCGTGGGGCGGCTGCCGATGCGGCCGCCCCTCGTCGACCGCGCGGGGCCGTGGTTCCAGTCGCTCGACGGGACATGGCGCTTCGCGCTCGTCGATCGGCCCGAGGCCGCGCCCGGAGGGTTCCATCGGCCCGCGTTCTCCGACCGGACGTGGGCAGATGTCGCGGTGCCCGGGTGCTGGACGATGCAGGGCTTCGACCGGCCGATCTACACCAACTACCAGATGCCGTTCCGGGGCTTCCCGCCCGCCGTGCCCGACGCCAATCCCACGGGTTGCTACCGCACGAGCTTCACGGTTCCCGACGCGTGGTCGACACGGCGGATCGTGTTGCACATCGGCGGCGCGGAGAGCGCGCTGCAGATCTGGGTGAACGGCGTCGAGGTCGGCATCAGCAAGGACTCCCGCCTCGAAGCGGAGTTCGACATCACCGAGCACATGCGCTTCGGAGAGCCGAACCTACTGGCTGCAATGGTCGTGCGCTGGTCGGATGCTTCCTACATCGAAGACCAGGACCAGTGGTGGCACGCGGGCCTGCACCGCGAGGTCTACCTGTACGCGACCGACCGCACGTACCTCGCCGACGTGCACGTCGACGCCGGACTCACCGATGACCTCACCACTGGAACGCTCGCCGTCGCGGCGACCGTCGCGTTTGCGGAGGTCGAGCGGGGCGACGGATGGACGGTAGCTGCTCGGCTGGAGAACGCGCGCGGTCGCACGGTCGGTTCCGAGCTGCGCGGCGCCGTTCCGAGGAGCCGCGCGACGTATGCGTTCGGAGGGCACGTCGTCCTGCTCGCCGCCGAGGTGCCGAAGGTCGCGCCCTGGTCAGCCGAGATCCCGACCCTGTATCGCTTGCGGGTCGAGTTGCTCGATCCTCAAGGTGGTGTGCGGGAGTCGACGACGCTGCGGATCGGCTTCCGGCGCATCGAGATCGACGAGTGCGAGTTCCTCGTCAACGGCCGGCCCGTGTTGTTCCGCGGTGTCAACCGTCACGACTTCGATCCGGTCACCGGCCGCGTCGTCACCGTCGAGCAGATGCGCGCCGACCTGGTGCTGATGAAGCAGTTCGGATTCAACGCGGTGCGCACGTCGCACTCCCCCAACGACCCGCGCTTCTACGACTTGTGCGACGAGTTGGGCATGTACGTCGTCGACGAAGCCAACATCGAGGCGCACGCGTTCATCTTCAGCCTGGCCCACGACCCCCGCTATCTCGCGACCTGGGTCGAACGCGGGTCGCGCATGGTGACGCGCGACAAGAACCACCCAAGCATCGTGATGTGGTCGCTCGGCAACGAGTCCGGCTACGGCGCGGCGCACGACGCCCTCGCGGCATGGATTCGCCGCACCGACCCGACCCGCCCCCTCCACTACGAAGGTGCGATCTTCCTCGAGTGGAACCGCGACCAGGACGTCACCGACGTCTTGTGCCCGATGTACCCGGAGATCGCCGACATCGTGCGCTGGGGCGAGAAGGACCAAGCGCCCGAGATGCCGTTGATCATGTGCGAGTACTCGCACGCGATGGGCAACAGCAACGGCTGCCTGGCCGACTACTGGGACGCGATCGAACGGCTCCCCGGCCTGCAGGGCGGCTTCATCTGGGAGTTCTGGGACCATGGCCTGCGCCAGGAGCTACCGGACGGGACCGTGCGCTCGAGCTACGGCGGCGATTGGGGCGACAAGCCGAACGATCTGAACTTCTGCCTCGACGGCGTGGTGTGGCCCGACCGCACGCCGAAGCCCGCGCTCCAGGAGCACAAGTACCTCGCGTGTCCGGTGCAGGTGCGCGCGTCACGGGCCGATCTGCGACGCGGAGTCGTGCGGCTCGAGAACCGGCAGGACTTCGCCGACCTCACGTGGCTGCGCGCCCGCTACGAGATCGCCGTCGACGGCGACGTCGTACAGCAGGGCGCGCTCCGGCTGCCGCCGCTCGCGCCGGGCAAGGAAGCGACGGTCGACATCGCGGGCCTGGTGCCGGCGGCCGGGGCGGGCGAAGAAGCCTGGCTCACGATCTGGTTCGAGAGCGCACGCGATCTCGCGTGGGCACCGTCAGGGTTCGAGGTCGGCTGGCGCCAGATCGCGTTGCCGACCGCAGGACGCCGCAAGGCGCCCCCCCGGCCGGCCGACGATCGCATCGCCGTCGACTTCGACAAGGAAGCTGGCGAACTCCGCAGTGTCACGCTCGACGGGCGCGCGCTGCTCGAATCAGCGCCGGCGTTGTCCTGCTGGCGCGCGCCGACCGACAACGACGGGCTCAAGCTCGCGCCGATGCAGGAGTTCAAACCGCTCGGGCGCTGGCGTGCCTGGGGCCTCGACGCACTCACCCGCACGCTCGGGAAAGTCACGGTGAAGGGGGACACGATGACGGTGCGCGCGTCGTTCACCGGCACCGACCTTGACGCACCGATATACCAGCGCACGGTGTACACGCGCGAAGCCGACGGAACCGTGCGCGTGCGAGAAGAAGTCCGTGTCCCCAAGTCGATCACCGACCTGCCTCGCCTGGGTATCACGTTCGAACTGCCGGCCGCGTTCGAGTACCTGACGTGGCTCGGTAGGGGTCCGCACGAGTCGTACCCCGACCGCAAGCGCGGCGCCGCGTTCGGGCGCTACACGTCCACCGTGACCGAGCAGTACGTGCCCTACGTCATGCCTCAGGAGCACGGCGGCCACAGCGACACGCGCTGGTTCGCCCTGCATGCCGACGACGGCTCCGGTCTCGTGATCGGTGCTACCGAGCCGTTCCACTTCTCCGCGAGCCACTTCCACGCGGACGATCTCCTCGCCGCGACGCACGACGTCGAACTGAAACCGCGTTCCGAAGTGATCGTGCACGTCGACACGTTGCACCGGGGCCTCGGCACGCTGTCATGCGGTCCCGACACCCTGCCGCAGTACCGCATCGGCCCCGGTCGCTACCGCTGGACCTGGGCCCTACGCGCCGTCGACCACCCCGCCGCCTTCGGCCGCATCTGATCGTGGCCGAATCGCGGACGTGGAGCTGGCTGAGATCGTGCAGCGCATTGCGAACGCGCTCGACTGACCCAGTCGGAAAATCGATGGCGGCGCGCGGGACGCCCTGCGAGAGTGCGCGCATGCGCACGAACTACTTCGACGAACCAGTCGCGCGGCGATATGACGCGAGTGACGGTCCGGAATTCGATCCGGCAGTCATCGAGCAGACGGCCGACTTCCTCGCGGACCTCGCGGATGACGGGCCCGCGCTGGAGTTCGCCATTGGCACCGGCCGCATCGCGTTGCCGCTCAGCCGGCGCGGCGTGCGGG
>JBEVDP010000343.1:0-3700 GCA_040513235.1 Acidimicrobiia bacterium
TGCGCGGCGAGCACGAGGATCGGATCGTGCCCGGCCTCGTCTGTGAGTTCTTCCTTCGTGCGGTACTTCTTCTGGTCGTCGGAGAGCGAGTGCGAGTACGGACGGGTGACGAGCGCGTGGATCAACGTCGGCCCCGCGCCGGCCCGCACGCGTGCGATCGCGTCGGCGCCCTTGCGCCTGACCTCGAAATAGTCGCGCCCGTCGAACGACACGACGTGCAATCCGCGGATGCCCCGCACCATTTCCGACACCGGCGCGGGCGCTTGATCCGTCGAGCGCACCGAGATCGCGTAACCGTTGTCGGCCACGACGTACAGCACGGGCAGGTGCAGGCGGCACGCGGTGTTGAGCGACTCCCAGAACTCGCCCTCGGAGGTCGCACCCTCGCCGAGCGAGACGTAGGTGACTTCGTCGCCGTGCGCGTCACACCCCGGCAACTGCGGCCGCCGGCTGATATAGCGCGCCGCTTCCGCGCATCCGATCGCGGGGAGGCACTGACTGCCCGTGCAGGACGTCTGGCTGACGATATTGAGTTCCTTCGCGCCCCAGTGGCACGGCATCTGTCGGCCGCCAGACGCCGGGTCGTCGGCAGCACCGACTGCTTGCAACAGGATCTCCAGCGGCGTCACGCCGAGCGCGAGCGCGAGCGCGCGGTCGCGGTAGTACGGGAAGAACCAGTCGTAAGCCGGCCGCAGCGAACGGGCCACGCCGAGCAGGAGCGCCTCGTGACCGGCCCCCGAGATCTGGAAGAACACCTTGCTCTGCTGGCGCAACGTGATCTCGCGGTCGTCGAGGAACCGCGAGAGGTGTGCCAGGCGTAGATCCTCGATCGCCTCTTTCAGGTCGACATCGGGACGCTCGAGCATGTGCATGCACAGACCTCCTTCGGTCTTGCTCGACGAGAATACGGCCTACCCTGAGCGCGAATGGCGAACCCCGAAGCGACGGGCACCGAATCCGTGCCGCCCTGGCGGATCCGCGGCCCGCGACTCGTATCTGACTTCCTCTCGCCCGCGGTCCGGCGGGTCGCGGCGGCGTTGGGCGTCGACCCTGCGACCGTCACCGGGACCGGGACCGACGGTCGGGTCACCCGGGAGGACATCGCACTCGGCGGTCCGGCATCCGAGCTCGGCGACGAGATCGAACCGTTCAACAACGTCCGCAAGCGTGCGGCTGGCCTGCTGCTCGCGTCGAAGCAGACCTCGGCGCACACCTTGGTGATCGCGCGCGCTGACTACTCCGCGATCGAAGCCGTGCGCGCCGAAGCGCGCATGACGTACTTGCCGTTCGTCGCGCGCGCCGCGTGCGACGCCCTCCGGGCCTATCCGCTCGTCAATTCCTCGGTCGACGGTGACGCGCTCGTCGTCCACAAGGCGATCAACCTCGGAATCGCCGTCGACCTCGACTACCAGGGTCTCGTCGTCCCGGTCGTGCACGGCGCCGACGGGCTGCGGCTCCACGCGCTCGCAGCCGCGATCCGCGACGTCGCGAGCCGGGCCCGGTCCAAGAAGCTCACCGTCGATGACCTGACCGGTGGCACGTTCACGATCACGAACCCTGGTGCGTCGGGCACGTGGATCTCGTTCCCGATCATCAACCAGCCGAACGTCGGCATCGTGTCGACCGACGGCGTGTCGAAGCAGGTGGTCGTCGACGAGCGCGCCCGCCTCGCGATCGCGCCCGGCGGCAACTTGTGCCTCACGTTCGACCATCGCGCGATGGACGGCGCCTACGCGGGTGCCTTCCTCGAGCACCTGCGCGAGATCGTCGAGACCCGCGACTGGAGCACCGAGCTCTAACTAGGGATTGAGGCGGGCCGGGTCTTCGACGTCGGTGCTCGTGCACTCTGGCGGCGCGGTGACGGGGTTGCAGCGCCCCGGAGTGCCACCCGGGATCTCGACCATGTACGGCGAGAACGCGGTATTCGGCTCCATGTAGTCGGTGCTCACGAACTGCGCGCCGCTCGCGAGCGCGGCGTCGCGGTTCGTCGGGTCGTTGGCGCGCGACTGGATCGTGTCGGCGTCGGCGCGGGTGCGCACGAGCATGTGCGCGGCGAGCGCAGCTTCGATCGCGGCGGCGTCGCCGATCGGATCGTTCAGCTTGGCGAACGCCGCATCCTCGGCTCCTGGCGACGATGGCGTGAACAGCACGCGCCCTTGCAGCGACGGGTGCCCGGCGAGATAGAGGTCGCGCAGGCCTCCGTTGTCGAGCGTGAACAGCACCTTGCCGCGCATCTCGCCGAGAACGGGCCAGCCGTTCGCGGCAACGGCTGCGCCGAGGGTCGCGGCGTCGCCGCGGACGTCGTCGGGCGTGATCATGTGTTCTTCGTCGAACACCGACCGGATCTCGGCATCGAGCGCGTCGAGCTCGGCCGCGTCGGCAGCTTCATCCTTCACTTCGAGCTGGATCATCATCGCCACGTGCGCGGGATGGGCTTCCGACCACTCGCGTACTTCCGTCAGGCAGAGCACGAGCGTGACACAGGTGGCGTGCGTGTCGATCTCGTTCTGGTGCATCACCTTGAACCCCGGCGCGCGCATTGCGGGATCGTCCGGGATCACGACGCCGACCGATGCCGGAAAGGCCGGCGCCGCGTACCTCCCACCTTCCGGATCGGCCCATACGTCGAGTTCGATCGCGCGCACGCCGAGATCGTCGAACTGCTCGGTCAGCGGCCGGTGGAAGTACTCGAGCCCTGCGATCGTGTCGGGGATGTCGTCGCGCAGCTCGTCGAACACAGCCGCGTAGGGCTCGGCTTTGTAGCTGTTGTGCGACGCGAGGAGCTGCACCTGGTCGTAGCGCAACGTGTCGTCGAGCGGATGCTCGGGCGACGGCAGCGTCGTCGTCGTGGTGGTCGCGGGCGCGTCGGCGCCGGCACCCGAGGAATCGTCGTCGTCATCACCGGCACACGCCGCGAGCACGACGAGCGCTATCACCACTGCACCGAATCGAGGGTTGAGTCGCACGGTCGAGGATGCTACGGATAGCGGCGTGTCGACGCTCGTCACCTTGCGATACGAGTTCGATCATGCGGCGACGGCGGCGCGGTGGCAAGTTGACGGCCTCTCCGACGACGAGTTCTTCTGGGAGCCCGTGCAGCCGTGTTGGTCGGTGCGGCGCCGCGACGAGACCGACTGGCCGCACGTATGGGGCCGCGGCGAGTTCGTCGTCGAGGACATGCCGTTCGCGGCTGCGGTGCAGTCGCGCGTGACGACGATCGGCTGGCGCCTCGTCCACCTTGCGGCTTGGCTCGACGTGTACCGCGTGTGGGTCGGCGGCGCACCCGATCAGTATCCGCTTCCCGATTTCGAAGTTCCGGGCGAGGCCGCCGGAGCGGTTGCATGGTTGGCGCGGGCGCAAGCCGCCTTCGCACACGAGCTCACCAACCGATCCGAGACCGATCTCGCACTCATGGTCACGACCGTGTTCGGCGAGCATCGCAGCATCGAGAACCTGATTCGCGGCATCACGGTCGAACAGCTCCACCACTCCGCGGAGATCGGGTGCTTGCGCGACGTCCATCGCGGCCGGCCCCGCTCAGAGTGGTGGCCGGAGCCGCCGGAGATGCGCGACCCTTGACGTGTGCGTGACGTCCTCGGCTATGAAGGCAAGCGAGTCATTGTCACCGGTGCCGCATCGGGCACGGGCGCGGCCACCGCGATGATCCTCGTCGACCTCGGCGTCGAGGTGCACGCAATCG
>JBEVDP010000344.1:0-4040 GCA_040513235.1 Acidimicrobiia bacterium
CGGGCAACTCATGCTGACGACCGACGTCGAGAACTACCCCGGCTTTCCCGACGGGATCATGGGCCCCGAAATGATGGCGAAGTTCCGCGCGCAAGCCGAGCGCTTCGGCGCCGAATTCGTGACCGCCGATGTCGAGCGGGTCGACCTCACCGGCGGTGTGAAGAAGGTCTGGGTCGGCGAGACCGAGTACCGGGGCCGCGCCATCATCATCTCGACGGGTGCCAAGGCCCGCATGCTCGGTCTTGACTCCGAGCAGCGGTTGCTCGGCCACGGAGTGTCCACCTGCGCGACGTGCGACGGCTTCTTCTTCCGGGGCCAGGAGATCGCGGTCGTGGGTGGCGGCGACTCAGCCCTCGAAGAAGCCACGTTCCTCACCCGCTTCGCCGACAAGGTGACGCTCGTGCACCGGCGCAAGGAACTGCGCGCCTCGAAGATCATGCAGGATCGTGCCTTCGCCAATCCCAAGATCGAGTTCCGCTGGAGTGCGATCGTCGACGACGTGATCGGAAACGGCCGCGTCGAGGGGATGCGGCTGCGCGACGTCGAGACCGGCGCGACCGAAACCGTCCCGGTGAGCGGGGTGTTCGTCGCGATCGGCCACGACCCGAACACCAAGCTCTTCGTCGAACAACTCGACCTCGACGAGAACGGCTACATCAAGACCTACACCGGGACGCAGACTTCGATCCCCGGTGTCTTCGCGGGTGGCGACGTCGTCGACCACACGTACCGCCAGGCGATCACGGCGGCCGGCACCGGCTGCATGTCGGCGCTCGACGCCGAGCGTTACCTCGAAGCCCTCGCCGACTCGCCGCAACCTTGACCTTCGAAAGGACCTCTAGTGGCTGACGGAATTTTGACGCTCTCGGACGCGACGTTCGACGAGTCCATCGGCAGCGCCGAGACCCCGATCCTCGTCGACTTCTGGGCCGAGTGGTGCGGGCCGTGCAAGATGATCGCGCCGGTGCTCGAGGAGATCGCGGGCTCGCACGCCTCGGCACTGCAGATTGCCAAGCTCAACGTCGACGAGAACCCGAACATCGCGCGTCGCTTCGACGTCATGAGCATCCCAACGCTACTCGTGTTCGCCGACGGCGAAGTGAAGAAGCGCCTCGTCGGCGCCAAGGGGAAGGCGCAACTGCTCGAGGAGCTCTCCGAGTTCATCGGGTGAGCCCGACGACGTTGCTCCGGCGCGGCGCGACCGGCGCATCGGTTCGCGAACTGCATGGCCGGCTGGCCGACGCGGGTTACGCGGTCGGCGGCGAGGTCTTCGACGAAACGACCGAGACTGCGGTACGTGCGTTCCAAGCGGCGCGCGGCCTGCACGTCGACGGCGTGTGCGGGCCGGAAACGTGGGCCGCGCTCATCGAGAGCGGCTGGCGCCTTGGCGACCGAATGCTCTACCTGCGCCGGCCGATGTTGCGCGGCGACGACGTTTCCGAACTCCAACGCCAGCTCAACGCGCTCGGTTTCGACGCGGGTCGCGAAGACGGAATCCTCGGGAGCGAGACCGAGTCGGCGCTGCGTCAGTTCCAGCGCAATGCCGGCTTGGCCCAGGACGCGGTATGCGGGCCCGCGACCATCGCCGCGCTGACTCGTCTCGGCTCGCTGGCCGCGGGCTCGGTCGCGTCAGTGCGCGAGCGCGAGACGCTGTTGCGCGACGGGCGGCGGCTCGACGAACGCGGCTGCTATCTCGTCGCCGAGCCCGGCCTCGAGGTGCTCGCGACCGAGGTTGCCCGCCGGCTGCGCGAATCGGGCGCGGTCGTCGCCCTGGATCTGACCGGTGCCGACCCAAGTTTGTCCGCGACCGAAGCCAACCGCTTTGGCGCCGACGTTTGCCTGGCGATCACCGGAGGCGGCGCGGCCGGAACCCGATGCGCCTACTTCGCGACGGAGCGCTTTCGTTCCGAAGCCGGCTTCGCCATCGCGACCGGGCTCACCCGGGCGATCGCAGCTGTCGTGCCCGATATCGAACCGGCCGTCGGTCGCACCTATCGCCTCTTACGCGAGACCCGCATGGCCGCGGTGGTCTGCGAGCTCTTCTCCCGTGACGACCCCACCGGGGTGAGTGCGCTCGCGGCGGCCACGCCCGATCTGGCCCGGGCCATCGTCACCGGCCTGCGCATCGGTGTCGAGAGGCCGCTCGACGTCGCCCCCTGAAGCAGGTTCACCCGCGGTTCGTCGAAGCGGTCCGCGCCGAGCTGTCAGGTGTGGCGGCTGCCCTCGGTCATCACCCGGTAGATCCGCTCGAGATCTTCGAGGGTCGCGAACTCGATCTGCACCCGGCCATGCTTCGGCCCCATCGCGATTTGGACTCTCGTCTCGAGGTAGTCGCCGAGGAGCTCCTCGAGCTCCAACAAACCCGGCGGGCGCAGCTTCGCGACCTTCGGCGCCGCCGCGCGGCTGCTGCTCGGACCGTCACCCCGGGCGCGGATCGCCTCTTCGACTTCGCGCACCGACAGGTCGTCGTTGACGGCCTTGCGCGCGAGCTGCTCCTGGAACGCCCGGTCGGGGGTGGCCAGCAGCGCCCGGGCGTGACCCATCCGTAGCGAACCGTCCTTCACGTAGCGCTGGATCGACGGCGGGAGCTGGAGCAGGCGCAGCATGTTCGTGACTGTCGCCCGGCTCTTGCCGACCCGGGCCGCGACGTCGTCATGGGTGAGGGAGAAGTCCTCGATCAGCTGCTGGTAGGCAGCCGCCTCCTCGAGCGGGTTGAGCTGCTCGCGCTGGACGTTCTCGATGATCGCCTGCTGAAGCACGCCCGCATCGTCGGCGTGGCGCACGATGGCCGGAATGGTCTGGAGGCCGATCCGGCGGGCCGCGCGCCACCGCCGCTCGCCGGCGATCAGTTCGTAGCCTTCGCCGCGCTCGCGCACGAGGACCGGCTGGAGAACCCCGACCTCGCGCATCGACTCGGCCAGCGCACCCATGCTCTCCTCGTCGAAGTGCTCGCGGGGCTGCGCCGGGTTGGCCATTATCACCGAGACCGGGAGCTCCTGAAGGATCGCCCCCTCCTCCACCTGACCGGTCGGGATCAGGGCACCCAGCCCCCTACCCAGTCCGCCGGGACGCGCCACGGCTCACCTCCTTCGCGAGCTCGCGGTAGGCAAGCGCCCCCCGCGAGGAAGGATCGAAGACGGTCACGGGCTGTCCAAAAGACGGCGCCTCGGAGATCCGGACGGTGCGGGGTACGACGGTGCGGTACACCTTCGGCCCGAAGTGGGCGCGGACCTCCTGCTCGACCTGGTCGGACAGCTTGGTCCGGGCATCGTGCATCGTCAGCACCATGCCGCGGACATCCAGGGTCGGATTGAGGTTGGATCGCACCAGCGCAACGTTTCGCAGGAGCTGGCCGAGACCTTCCAACGCGTAGTACTCGGTCTGCACCGGCACCATCACCTCATGGGCCGCAGCCAGGCCGTTCACCGTGAGGAGGCCGAGAGTGGGAGGGCAATCGATGAGCACGTAGTCGTAGTCATCGAGCACCGACTCGATCGCCCGGCGCAACCGCGTCTCGCGACTGAAGGCCGGTACCAACTCGATCTCCGCGCCCGCAAGATCGAGGCTCGCCGGTGCGACGAAGAGGTTGCGAACATCCGTGGGTTCGATGCAATTCTCCAACGGCACATCGTGCATCAGCACGTGGTACATCGACGCTTCCAGCCCGCGGTTCTCGATTCCCAGACCAGTGGACGCGTTTCCCTGCGGATCCAGGTCGACGACCAGGGTGCGCAGGCCCATCTCGGCGAGGCAGGCACCGGTGTTGATCGTGGTGGTGGTCTTGCCCACCCCACCCTTCTGGTTGGCCACAGCGATCACGCGCGGGAGTGGTCGCGCCGGAGGCCGGGCTGTATCAGTTGACATCACTGAGCCAGTTTGGTGCGTGTGAGCATCAAAAACGAGGATGCTCGCCAGTTGATGATGTTTCACGTGAAACAGGAGGCGCCCCTGGGATCGCGAGCGTGCTGGTGCGAAACCATGTTCCACGTGAAACATGGTGCTCTGCTCCCTGAACCGGTACCGGCCGCCACGGCCACGAC
>JBEVDP010000345.1:0-5228 GCA_040513235.1 Acidimicrobiia bacterium
CGCGGTGGGTGTCGACGCTGAACAGCGGCACGCCGGCCGACCGGAGTGAGGCCTCCATGTCGGTCCAGGGCGCGTAAGCGCGCTCGGCCAGCGCGTCCGGCCGTTCGTTCAGGATTTCGTAGAGGATCTGCAAACCCTGGTTGGGGAGCCCGATCTCGTAGGTATCGGGGTAGATCAGGAGGAAGGCGACCTGCCCGCTGGCCCACTCGGGCCGGACGGCGCCCCGCTCCATGCCGATGTAGCGAGCGGGCTTCTCAACCCGGGCCAGGAGCGGCTCGATCCGCGGCCACAGGTCAGACATGTTCTCCGCAGTCTATCGGGTGCAATTGGTCAGCTGAAGCGGCGCATGTGGACGTTGATGGCGAGGCCGATCGCGGCGAAGGAGGCGATGGCGGCGGAGCCTCCATACGACATGAAGGGCAACGGGAGGCCGGTGATCGGCATGATCCCGAGGGTCATCCCGATGTTCTCGAACACCTGGAACGCGAACATCGCGAGCACACCCACCGTCACGAGCGTCCCGAAGAAGTCGGACGACAGCAGCGCGATGCGCCACAGCCGCCACATCAGCAACGCGTAGAGCGCGATCACCGAGGCACCGCCGACGAAGCCGAACTCCTCCCCCACCACCGTGAAGATGAAGTCGGTGTGCTGCTCGGGGACGAACGCGTTCTTCGTCATCGTCCCGTTGAACAGGCCCGAACCGCTGAAGCCGCCCGTGGCGATCGCTGACTGCGCTTGCTCGAGGTTGTACTCGGCCTGGCTCTGTTCCCACGCGGGCTGATCGGTGGAGTCCTGGTTGATGAAGCTCGCGACGCGGTCGATCTTGTACGCGTCGAGCGTCCCGGTCGCGACGACTGCGCCTACCGCGGACGCCCCGAGGAGCACCAGCACCAGCGCGTGGCGGCCGCGGACACCGGCGACGACGAGCACCGCGCCCGCGCAGACCGCGATCACCGCGGCCGAGCCCAAGTCGTTCTGCATCAGGACGAGCCCGATCGGTATGGCCGCCATGACGACCGCGATCGCGAGTCGCCATGCATCGAGATCACCGCGGTGCAAGTGGCAATACCCTGCGACGGCGATGATGACCGTCACTTTGGCGATCTCCGACGGTTGGAACTGCAACGGCCCGACATCGAACCACGCTTGCGCGCCCTTGCGTGATGCACCCAGCACCAGTACTGCGCCCAACAGCGGGAGCGTCGCGAGGTAGATCAGCGCCCACAGGTCGCGGAAGCGCCGGTAGTCGACGAGGATCATGAACGCCATGGCGATCGTCCCGAGCACGATCGCGAGGCCCTGGCGATGCACGTAGTGCATCGGATCTATGCCCTGCCGCTCGAGGCGCGTACGCGTCGAGGAGTAGATCATCAGCAGGCCGAGGCCGCTGATGACGAACGGCAGCACGAGCAACACGACGTCGACGTGCCGGACCGGGCTCGTTTCACCCGCGCGCGTGCGGCGGTTGACCGCGAGCGGCGGCGCGGTGATCGTCGCCATCAGTCGCGCCCGCCGTCGAGCGCTTCGACCGGCGAGGGCCCGACCAGGCCGGGCTGCACGCCGGTGATCGCTTCGATCACGCGGCGCACGATCGGCGCCGCAACCGAGGCGCCTCGACCGCCCTCTTCGACGACGGCGACGACGACGTACTTCGGCGCGTTGGCCGGGAAGTACGCCGCGAACAACGAGGTGTCACCTTTGCCCTCGGAGCGGGCTCCGACCTGCGCAGTACCCGTCTTTCCGGCGACCGGGATCTGATCGAGCGGGAAGCCCGCGAACGCCTGGTACGCGGTACCGGCCCTCGACTCGGTGACCCCTTCGAAGCCGGCGAGCATCTCCGCCCGAACGCTCCCGTCGAACGTGATCGTGCGGATCGGCGTCGGCGCCACTGTGCGCAACACCGATGGCGTACCTTCGGCGGCAGCACCGTCGCGGACGTCGAGCTGGATCCGCGGTTGCCACAGCGTCCCCCCGTTCGCGAACGCGGCGTACGCGTTGGCGAGCTGCAACGGCGTCACGCTCATCCCGCCCTGACCGATCGCCATCAGGATGTCGTCGGCCGGGTACCACGCGCCGTGCTCGCGGCGCAGTTCCTCCGTCGGGTGGATCGCGTTCGCCAGCTCCTGCTTCCAGTCGGGATCGGGGATCGTGCCCTTCGCTTCGTCGAGCTCGACCCCGGTCGACGCCCCGAAGCCCATCTCCGCCGCGGTCGTCTGCAACCCGAGGCCGCGGTCGACGTCGCCCGCCTTCCAGATCTGCCAGAACTCCTCGCCGCCGGTGTAGAAGTAGACGTCGCTCGACTTCGTGATCGCGCTGCGGAGATTGACCCGACCGAGCGCGTTGCTCCCCGCGTTGCTGTAGCGCCGTTTGTCGGCGCCGAGCACGACGAAACCGCGGTCGGTCATCCACTCGTTCGCGCTGCGCACGCCGTAACGCGTCATCGCCAGCGACGACACCAACTTGAATGTCGAGCCCGGCGAGTAAGCGCCCTGCGTCGCTCGATTGACGAGCGGCTGGTGCCGGGCGAGATTGTCGTTGAGGTCGGTCCACTCGGTCTGGCTGATGCCGTCGATGAACTGCGCCGGGTCGTACGTCGGGAACGACGCCATCGCCACGACAGATCCGTCCGTGACGTCCATCGCCACGACCGCGCCGGCCGGGGCTTCGAGTTCCTTGTACCCGGTGACGACGTTCTCGTTCTGGATATTGCGCGCCGACTCGATGCCCTGCGCGAGTGCGACCTCGGTCGCCGCCTGCCAGTTGGAGTCGATGGTGAGATATACGTCGTTACCGATGCGGCCGGGATCGACGTCGACCGGTGGTCCCACCGGCAGACCGGTCGGGTCGACCTCCACGGTCTCGCGGCGCGGTTCGCCGCGTAGGTCGCTTTCGAACGCGCGCTCCGCGCCGGCTTTGCCGATCGCCTCGCCTTCGAGGTAGCCGTCGGCGCGATGCGCTTGGAGTTGCTCGTCGGAGATCTCGCCGACGTAGCCGAGAACGTGCGCGGCCACCTGGCCGTTCGGATAGCGGCGCACGGTCAGCTTCTGCACACGCGTCCCGGGATAGTCCTCGATGTGCTCGAGGATCGCGACGCGCGATTTCTCGTCGACGTCGACGGCGACGATCGCGGGCTTCAGCGGCGACTGGCGCAAGTCGTCGAAGTTCGCGGCGAGCTGCTCGATCGTGTACTGCGGCGCGAGCACCTCGGCGAGCTGACCGAGCACGAGGTCGCGAGTGTCATTGTCGAGTTGGCGGTCGACGGTGATGGCCCAGGCCGCCCGGTTGTCGACGAGCACGACACCATTGCGATCGAGGATGCGACCGCGCGGCGACTCCGTCTGCACGACCCGGGTCGCGCGGGCGACTGCTTCGACCTTGAGGGCCTCCTCGGCGCCCATCTGGAGGAACCACAGGCGGGCAAGGAGCGCGCAAAACAAGGCGACAATGACGACGCCGACGATGGCAACCCGAACGCGGCTGTTGTCACTCATGGAATGGGCATGAAGTAGAGGAGAACTCCGCCAACCGGGCCTTTGGGTTGAGCGTGGCGGGCCCGGCGAACCCGGCCAACGCTAGCGGGCACGTCCGCGGAGGAACGGCTCCAGTCCGGCGCCGGTTCCCAGGATCGAGCGCTCAGCGCTGGAGCCACCTCTGCGCCTGATCTCGTTCCGGGCTGCCGAGCTGCCTGACCAGCCAGAACACCGCCGGGGCGAGGAGCGCGTCGTAGACCGCCGACAGCGCCACGACTTCGAGCGCATGGGCCGTCCACATGCCGCTGACGCCCGCGAGGCCGCCGATTGCAATGAACGCGAGCCCGCCTGCCAGGCCCCCGACCCCTCCCAAGAGCACCGAAATGCCGCGCGGGGCGCGGAGAAGGCCGGCCTGGAGCAGCCCGACGGCGTATGCGGTGAGCGCGTACGCGAGTGCGGCCATCGCGAGCGGCGTCTCGAGGAAAAGGTCGTACAACAGCCCGCAGGCAAACCCGACGAGCGCCCCCGCTTCGGGTCCGTGGTAGTAGGCCACGGCGATCGCAAACACGAGGCCGAGGTCGGGAACGACTCCGAAGAAGCGCAGGTGCGGGAACACCGTCACCTGCATGACGACGAGCAGGACCACTACGACGGCGGTTCGGCCGACGCGCACTATTCCTCGTCCTCGGCGGGAAGCGTCGTCGGGGGCAGCGGCAGTGTTGTCGTGGTCGACGTTGTCGTGGTGGTCACCGCCACCGGCCCTTGGCCCGGCACCCACAGCAGCACTTGCACGAATTCGAGCGCGTCGAACTGCGAATACGGCTCGACGCGAACGGTCGTCCCCAAGCCCGCGGGCTGTTGTTCGACCTCCACGACCCGACCGACCGACAGTCCTTCGGGGAAGCTGCTGTTCTCGAGCCCCGATGTCACCACCGGATCGCCGATCGCGACTACCGCGTCCGCATCGAGTTCCACGCGCAGCAGGTCGGAACCGGCGACGCCTTCTGCGATGCCACTCTGCGGACCGATACGCACACCGACGGCCGACTCGGGATCGACGAGCAGCAGCACCTTCGCGCCACCCTCCCACGCTTCGAGGACGCGCCCGACCAATCCGTCCGGCCCGAGAACCGGCATGTCGGGTGAGATCTCGCGCTCTTGACCCTTGTCGATCGTGATCGTCCACTCGAAGTTTCCGGGCGCTCCGTTGACAACGCGCGCCGTGACGCGCCTCACGTCATCGAGGATCGGGAGGTCGAGCAGCCTGCGGAACTCCGCGTTCTGCCGCAAAGCAGTGCGCGCTCGTCGCTGCTCGTCCTCGAGCTCACCGAGTTCGCGGCGCAAGCGCTCGTTCTCGTTTTTCAGCGACCCACCCTCGGTGACGCCCTCGAACCAATCGCCGATCGGATCCACGACGGCGCTGACTGCCTGATCGACCGGCGAGACGGCGCGGTGCGCGGCCCGCCCCACCACGCCGAGGGCGCCGGTGTCGTCGCGGCGACTGTCGAGCGTGATCAAGGTGATCGAGGTGAGCACGAGGACGAGGAGCACATAACGCCTGCGATTCGCGCGTCGATAGCTGGCCATCCGCGAAAGGGAGCTCGGCGCCTACGACGCGCGCTCGTGGGGCGCGCTCACAGGTCGTGTGTCGCGCCCATGCCCTTCAGCACCTTGAAGTTCTCGAGGTACATCCCGGAGCCGTGGACGACGGAAAAGAGAGGGTCGTCGGCGATGATGATCGGCATGCCGGTCTCA
>JBEVDP010000346.1:0-5328 GCA_040513235.1 Acidimicrobiia bacterium
CCGCATGTCAGATCACGTCGAGAAGGAGTCGCAACACCTTTGACTGCGACGGCGAGCGATCGAATGCACCGACGCGTTCCTTGCCACGAAGGACGAGTTCCTCGCGCAAGGCCGGCGTCTCGAGGACATCTGCGACGGCTTCGGCGAACAGCGAAGGGCCGTCTTCACCGGGAATGAGGATTCCGGCCCCTCCCAGCGTCTCCGGAATCGCGGCGAATCGCCGGGCGACGACAGGCACTCCGAACGCCATTGCTTCAAGCAGGGGGACACAGAAGCCCTCGTGCTCACTCGCAGTGACGAAGGCCTGCGCTCTGCTGTACATCGCCGCGAGCCGCGATTCGTCGATCGCGCCCATGAGATGGACACGCGGCAGGTTGAGTTCTCGAATCTTTTCGTCGATGGCTGAGCTATACGACGGCAGTCGCGTGTGTCCGACGAGCATGAGGTATGCATCGACGTCGAGATATGTCGTGGCGACATGCATCGCCTTCACCAAGAAGTCGGGACGCTTGTGCGGGAGGAGCTGGCCCACGAAAAGGAGAAACGGACCTTCCATCGCATTGTCGAGGTGCGAGAGCGTCGGTGCATGGGGTTCGATACCCACGAGCCGGTGCGGGTCCAGAACGGGCGGGATGACAAGAACGTCGGAATATCCCATGGCTTCGAGTTCAACCGCGTTGAATGTCGAGTCCGCGACCGCAGCGATGACGCGGTGTTGCAGATCGACCAACTCACTCCGGCCGAGCTCGAGAAGCTCGGCGAATGCCGTATCCCACGGTACGAAATACCCGGCGGGCGTGACGTTGTGATACACGACGACGATTGGTTCCCGGCGACTCAAGAGAAACGCGTGGACTTGCGGCTCGCCGATCGACGCGTGGTAGATGAGCACGTCCCGAGACGAGCGGGTCGGATATTTCGACAGGCTGCGCACCTCGTGCGCGAGCGCGGGTACGACATGGCGCGCATAGACCTCTGACGGTCCGACCTGTCGGAGGAGGTCCCGCAACTCGAGCGCAGCGCTCGTGATCGCGTCGCCGGGCGACGCACCCGCCAACACCTGATGAATACCGGTCACGGCCGCCGCGCCCTTTTCACCGCGTAGCAATCACGGCGTAGTCCTGCGCGCCGTAGAGCAGCGAGTTGATGCGATCGAGGTTCCGGTTCATTCGCTGCGTTGACTCGTCGTCGCCCGCGAGCAGTTCGAGCCGCTCGGGTTCGGGCACTGGGGACCGCTCCTCGATCTCAATCTGTCGGAATCCCGCTTCTTGGAACAAGAAGACAAGAAACGCGGGGTGCACGGGTCGGGCGTGATCGGGGTCAACCCAGAACGCGTGCGAGTAGGTGTACAAGGAGGCTGGGTTCACGGTCTCGATCACCACGAGACCTTGCGGCCGTACCTTCTCGGCCGCGAGGGCGACGACGTCGACAACCTGCTGAGGCGGAAGGTGTTCGATGACCTGGATCATTGCCAGCCCGCCGAGTGACTGCGGTTCGAGCTGCGTGAGAAACTCCACGCCCGACCCTTGTTGCACATCGAGGCCACGCGCGCGGCCGGAGGTAACGAGTCGCGCGTCGGGTTCCACACCCAACGCCGACACACCCAGTTCCGCCAGCAACTCGAGGAACTCACCTCGGCCGAAGCCGACGTCGAGCACGGGATCACAACCGACGAACCGGCCGGCGAGGTCGCGGTACCGACTGCGCAAATCCTCGGGAGTACCACGGAAGTGCGCCGTGAATCGCTCCTCGCCGTACCAGGTGCTGACCGGGTAGCCCGGCACGCGACTCAAGACGTCGGCGAAAGTCCGGCTGATCTCGTTGAGCTGTCGGTGCTGCGCGGCGAGCCGGGTCTGGAGATCGTCGAGCTGCTGGAGGATGTTCGTGTCGAACGTCCGCCCGAGCGCCGCCGCGATGTCACTCACCAGCGAGATCGCCTGGCCGATGAGATGCGCGTGGGCCTGCGACTGTTCGAGTACGCCCTGAACCTGTCGGCTGACAACTTTTCCGACAACGAGATGCGCCATTTGCCCGCCGGGCACTTCGCTGCCCGCGTCGATTCGCTCCCGGCTGTACTCGAAGTTTTGCAGTGCATCGACGACGGCCGAAAGCTCGTCGTAGACCGCCGGGGACGCGGCGGATCTCGAACCGATCAGGCGTTCGAAGTGTTCGTCGAGCGTTTCCTCGAGATCGTCTGGGTAAAGGCCGTCGCGGCGGCGCTGGTCTACTCGCGCCCGTAGCTCGGCGAGCAAACCGTCGAGATCGGTCGCTTCGGTCTCGGCTTCCACGGCGCCAAATGTAGTCGCAGACCCACTGTCAGACCGTTCCGGCCGGGTGGTCGTAGTCGTTCAGGGCGCGATTGCCATGTCCGACGCGAAGTTCCAACCACCGAGTTGCGCGGTTCCATGGAACGGCGCGTCGCCGAACGTGTAGATCTCGCCGCTCGATCCGAGCACGTAGTAGCCGGCACCGGTACGCGTGGGCCGCACCTGCATGCCGAGTGGCGTGTTGCACACACCGGTGCCGGGGATGCTGCCGTAGAACGGCACATTGAAACTGAAGATCCCGCCGTCGCGCCCGATGAGCCAATAGCCGTTGCCGGCGGGCGCCGTCGCCATCGAGATGATCGGCGCGTTCAAGCGCATGGCGCCGGTCGAGCCAAAGAACTGCGCATCGCCGAAGCTGAACACACCACCGTCCTTGGCGAGCAACCAGTACCCGTTGCCGGTTCTCGTCGGCGCCATACCGATGATCGGCTGGTTGAGGCGCATCGCACCCGTCGAGCCCCAGAAGCGCGCGCTGCCGAAGCTGAACACGCCACCGTCGGCGCCAAGGAGCCAGTAGCCGTCGCCTGACGGCGTCGCCGCGATCGAGATGATCGGCGCGTTGAGGCGTGTGCCTCCCATCGAGCCGTGGAAGCGCGCGTCGCCGAACGCGAAGACCCCTCCCGCGCTCGAGAGGATGTAGTAGCCACGACCCGATGCGGTCGGCACGATGTTCACGGCGTACGCGCCGCTCATCAATCCGGCTGCGCTGCCGTAGAACGGCGCGTTGCCGAACGAGAACACACCGCCGTTCGCACTGAGGATCCAGTAGCCCGGGGCGGCCCCCGGATTCGGCGCAGCGGGCGGGTTGCTGCTGCGGACACAGAATCCCGGCGGGATCGGATCGCCGCCGCTCGGGTCGGCGCCGAGGCGGGCCGCGTTCTTGCGGAACATTGGCCACGGCGGGGTCTTGCCGGGGGCCGGGATCGAGAACGACTTCACGACGGTCGTGTTCGTCGGAGTGATGAAGCCGATCGTCACGAGCTGCCAGCCCGCGGACCCGAAGTTGCCCACCGCGCCGGCAGTCTCGTAGCTGACCAGGCCGTTGACCATGGTCTGGGCGCCGTTGCGGCCGTCGAGGATGAAGTAGCCGTAGCCAGTGCCGATGCCGACGTCGTTCGCTCCGTCGCCGTTCATGTCGACGATGATCGGCGACGCGTCGATGCTCATCCCGCCGGCGGGCATCGTTGCCCACAACTGCTGCCCGTTGCCTCGGTACGCGCGCACGACGCCATCGCGGCTCCCGACCGCGACGTCGACGACGCCGTCGCCGTTGAGGTCGCCGAGCGCGGGCGAAGAGAACACAACCCCACCAGTTGTCACCGGCCAGCCGGGCACGGTGGACCCGTCGTCGAGGTGCCACGCCCAGACGCGCCAGCCGTCGCCGCGGTGATAGAAGTCGCCGCCACCGACCACCGCTTCGAGCCGGCCGTCGCCATCGATGTCGCCGATCGCCGCGCTCGACATGATCACCTCGGCGCTCCGCGTCTTCCACACCTCGCGCACCGAACCGTTGGCCCAGTCGAGGGCGCGGAACTCGCCGCCTGACCAGTCGCTGAACCCGCCGGGTGTCTGGTCGCCACCCACGAAGATCTCGAGACGACCGTCGTTGTCCGAGTCGTAGAGCGCCGGCGACGACCACGAGCTGTCGTCGATGTTGTACGGGAAGCCGGAGATCTCCCGGCAGTTGCGGTCGAGCGCGTGCACGTGGAGGTCCCAACCGCCGAACACGATGTCGGGGTAGGTGTCGCCGTCGACGTCGCCTATCGCCGGCGTGGAGTACACGCCGTCACCCAGGCCGTCGGGTCCGCCACCGGTCCACGGGTTGAAGAAGTCGCGCGTCTCGAACCGGCAGTGGATACTGCCGTCGCGGCGGAACACCACAATGCCGCCGGGCTGGTTGGCGCGCCACGTGGAGCCCGCGGACACGATGACCTCGTTGGTGCCGTCGCGGTCGAGGTCGGCGATCGACGGCGACGAGTCGACAGCAGTCGCAATACCGGGACGCACCTGCACGGGCTGCGGCCACCCGGGAAGGTTGTTGCCCGAGGTCGCGTCGAGGACGCGCACCCAACCGTCTTGGTGGCCGTGTGCGATGTCGGCCCGGCCGTCACCGTTGACGTCGGCGATCGCAGGAGAAGATGTGCGGTTCCAGCCCGGCAGCGTGTAGCCCCACACCTCAGCAGCCGAGGCCGGCGACGCCCCCAGCACGGGGACGGTCGCGACGATGACTGCGACAAGCGGCAGGAGGGCACGACGACGCACTGAAACAACCTCTCGAGCGAGCGCGGACTGCTTCCCATCGGCAGATCCCGCAACCCGCCGAAGCCCAGTCCTTCGCTTACAGTTCAACGCTAGCCAATCGCCCGGAAGGCACCGCGACCATGGAAGAACACACCATCGATCTCGACGAGGTACGGCGGGAGATCGACGCTGAGGTACGGGCCCGGCGAGCGGCGGGCGACTACCCGCCGGGGTTCGAACGCGAGTTGGATGCTCTGTTCGCTCAGTTCGCACCGGCCGAGGCGTCCGACGATTTCGACACTGCATTGGAACGCGCCGAGGAATCGGTCGCGCTCGAACCCGTGATTCCCATTGCATCGCGCAACCCGCTGTTGGCGACGATGAAGAGGATCGTGTCGAAGCTGATCGGTTGGTATCACGTCTGGCTCGTACAGCAGGTGACCACCCTCGGCGCCACGATCACCCATACGTTGCGCTTACTCGGGCGGCGCGTCGACACGCTGGAGACGGCAACCGGCAGTGTCGAGCGCGTGCGCGTGGCGGGTGCGGCGGTCGCGCCGGTCCGTGACGACGACGTCTGGCGGGAACTCGTGGTCACCTCCGCGCGCGGAGTCGACGGGCGCGTTGCAGTAGCCGAGTGTGGCGACGGCGCGCTCGTTGCCGCGTTGGTCGGCGCGGGCGCCGACGCGTACGGCGTCGAGCCGCGAGCGGCGCTGGCCGACGCGGCCATCGCGAATGGTCTCGAGATCCGGGTCGACGA
>JBEVDP010000347.1:0-2536 GCA_040513235.1 Acidimicrobiia bacterium
CGTCGCCGTCGACGTCGCCGTCACCCGTCGCGTCAACGACGCCGGCGAAACGACCGGCTACCTCTTCGTCGCGACCGACGTGACCCAGGCGCTCGAAGTCTCCAGGCTGAAAGACGAGTTCGTCGGCCTGATCTCGCACGAGCTGCGCACGCCGCTCAGCTCGATCCTCGGCTACCTCGAGCTCATGCGCGACGACACCGACGAGCCGCTGTCCGACGAGCAGATGATGTACCTCGGCATCGCCGAGCGCAACGCGCACCGCCTGCTGCGGCTGATGGGCGACCTGCTGTTCACGGCCCAAGTGGGTGCCAACTCGTTCAACATCGACGCCTCAGAAGTCGATGTCGTACCGGTCGTGCGCGCCTCGATCGAATCGGCGCGCCCCGTCGCCGACGCGCAGGGTGTCACGATCGTGGCCGACGTCACCGACGACATCGCGCTCGTGAGCGGCGACCCGACGCGCATCGGTCAGGCGATCGACAACCTGCTTTCCAACGCGATCAAATTCACGCCCCGCGGCGGAAACGTGATCGTGGCGGTCTCGTGCGACGGCGAGAACATCGTCATCCGCCTGACCGACACCGGAATGGGAATCCCCGCCAACGAGCTCGACCAGCTCTTCTCGCGCTTCTTCCGCGCGTCGACCGCGACGCGTGCGGCCGTTCCCGGGGTGGGTCTCGGGCTCACCATCACGAAGGCGATCATCGACGCGCACGGGGGAGACCTCGATGTCGAGAGCGAAGTCGGCGTGGGCACGACGTTCATCGTGCGCCTGCCGAAGGCGTCGTCGTTGGCCGTCTCGGCCACGCCCGCTGAGTAAGCCCATCCCGCGGCTTGAACCCGTTCCCGCCGATTGAGCCCATCCCGCTGATTGAGCCTGTCGAAATCTAGCGCCGCAACGCACCCAGTCGAGCGACCGCGTCTTCGAGCACGCTCTCCCGCTTGCAATACGCGAACCGCACGAGCGACGCGTACTCCGCGCGGTTGCCGTGGCGCACGAAGGCGCTGATCGGCACGGCGACGACTCCAGCGAGGGCCGGCATGGCTCGGCAGAACTCTTCCGCATCCGCGAAACCCAGCGGCGCAGCATCCGCGACCACGAAATATCCGCCCTGGGGTTGGGTGACGGTGAATCCGGCATCGACGAGGCCGGCCGACAACAGGTCGCGTTTGCGGCCGAGGGTTGCGGCGACGCCGGTGAAGAAGGAGTCGGGCAGGCCGAGTCCGACGGCGATCGCGGGTTGGAACGGCGCTCCGTTCACAAAGGTCAGAAACTGCTTCACCGCGAGGATCGACGCGAGGATCTCGTGCGGCGCCGTGATCCAGCCGATCTTCCAGCCCGTGGTGTTGAAGGTCTTGCCCGCGCTCGAGATCGTGATGCTGCGTTCGCGAGCGCCCGGAAGCGTCGCCACAGGAATGTGCGGCGCGTCGAAGACGAGGTGTTCGTACACCTCGTCGGTCACGATGAGAGCGTCGTGCTCGGCGGCGAGCTCGACGATCAGCTGCAGGGTCTCGCGCGCCAGCACGGTGCCCGTCGGGTTGTGTGGGTTGTTGATCAGGATGAGGCGGGTGCGATCGGTGATCGCGGCGCGCAACTCGTCGGGGTCGGGCTGGAACGCGGGCGCATGCAACGGAACGGTGACGTGCGTCGCACCGCCCAGGCCGACGATGGCCCCGTAGGAGTCGTAGAACGGTTCGAACGTGACGACCTCGTCGCCGCGCTCGGTCAGGGCGAGGATGGTGGCGGCGAGAGCCTCGGTGGCGCCCGCGGTCACGAGCACCTCGCGGTCGGGGTCGACGGTCAGGCCGTAGAAGCGCTGCTGGTGCGCGGAGATCGCGTTGCGCAGCACGGGCATGCCGGTTCCGGGCGGGTACTGGTTGAAGCCGTCGCTGATCGCCTGGCGGGCGGCCTCGAGCACTTCGACGGGTCCGTCTTCGTCGGGGAAGCCCTGACCCAGGTTGATCGAACCGGTACTGATCGCGAGTGCGCTCATCTCGGCGAAAATCGTGGGCCGCAGCCCGCCGTCGTCGCCCAGGAGCATGGCTCCGCGAGCGGCCTGCTGCCAAGAACCGGAGACTGTCATCGTGAATTAAGAGTAGCGGCCCAGCGGCTGTGGATAATTCGCGAGCCGCGGCGCCGAAGTGACTTATCTTGTGCGGATGCGACCCTCGTTTCGTCCAGCCGCCGTAGCGCTCGTGCTGCTGGCCGCGCTTGCCGCTTCGGGGTGTGCTCCCGAACCCGCGGCTCCGCATACCCCCGCGCCGACGAGCACGCCCCTCTTCGCGTCCGACGAGGAAGCGCTGGCGGCGGCGGAGGAGGCGTATGCCGCGTACCAAGAGGTGTCAGACCGGATTTTGGCTGACGGGGGCTCTTCGCCGGAGCGATTGTTGGACGTTGCTACAGAGAAGCAGTACGAATATGAGAAGCCGGGTTTTGACGAAGCGCGAAGTCGTAATTTCCACAGTACTGGTGCGTCAACCTTCGACACGATGTCGATAAGAGAACGCGAAATAAGCGTAGGGACGGAACCGCCGC
>JBEVDP010000348.1:0-6445 GCA_040513235.1 Acidimicrobiia bacterium
TGTTGAATGTTTGGCTCCGCGCGTTCCCCGAGGCGAGCGACCGGCTCGCTCGCCGGCTGGACGAACTGACAGCGCAAGACGCCGACGATCCTGATGGGCCTGATCATCGAGTGCGAGTGGTTATCCCGTGGAAAGCAATGATCGTCGGCTCGATCATCCTGACCATCGTCATCAACCTCGTGCTGTGGATCGGCCGCTAGTGCGCTGCTTCGAACATCCGTGCCCGTTCCTGTGATGTGGCCTGCGCCGCGAACATGGGCACCTTCTCGAGTGCAGGAAAGACCGCGGCGAGGAAGCGGCCCTGAAGCTCTCGAACGGTCGCGTGGTCCTCGTTCTCGTTCAAGCCACGCATGAGATTGAGCCGCGATCGATCGATCCACTCCTGCAGGTCCGAGGCTCCTTGCCATTCCATCTCGGTGCGGATGCCGGCCATGACGGCGCGCAGGAAGTCGAACGGCGTGTGGGGCCAGGCGGTCGGTTGGCAGAGCCGGTTCTTCTCCTCCGACGTCCGGTTCGTGGTTTCGAGAAAGCCCTGCAACGCGCCGGACAACGTCAGGCTCACCCGCGTCACCACCTGGAGCGTGATCGTGTCTTCGGAAAATACCGGACGAGGCGGGTTGTCGCTCAGCCCCGGCGCGGCGCAGTGCACGAACAAGTGACCGGGGGTGGTCGGAACGGCACCGCGCTCGAGGACGATCTGGTCGGGTTCGATGCGCTCGATGTGCCCGAGCCGGACGACGTGCTCGATCCGGCGGAGTTGCGCGAGCTCCCCGAGGCTTACCGTCCCGCCCTTCATCATCGTCGGCACAACCGTTCGGTCGGTGCGAAGCATCACCTCGTCTGCTTCGAGCCGTTCGAACACCTCCTCCACCGACTCCGACGCGACCATCGCCTCGAGTTCGAGGACGACGCCCGCAAAGGTCCGCGTCGTCCCGGGCTGGAAGAACTCGCGATTGAGGACCCACGAGTCACGCGGTCGGATCCACGTGATGACGTCGGGATCGGTCCCGCGATCGAGCAGCCAGCAGATCGCGTCCAACGCCGTCTTGCCCCCGCCGACGATGACGTATCCGGCGGAGGCGTGCACAACCCGGGCGAGCTCGCCGACGGGGACACAGCCGATCCCGTCGGCGATATCGAACGGCGGAGGATCGGTCGCCGGCACGCGCGATGCCATGTACGTCGCGTCGACGACCCGGCGGCGTACCGTCACGTCGGTCGTTTGATCGGTCACCCGGGAGCGGAAGCGCCGGTCGCCGATGTAGTCGCACATCGGAAAGAACCTCACGCGGCCTGACGCCAGGAACCGGTGGCGCATGACCTCGTCGTAGTAGCCGCAGATCTCGGTGCCGCTCGCGCGCTCGAAACAGCCCGCGTCCATGCCGTCGGGCTCGATTCGGTCCTGTCCGAGCGGGGTCGAGTTGACGCCGTAGTTCGTCGACGGCTGATGCAGCTGCACGAACGGGTAGGAGTCCAGCCAGTGGCCGCCGGGGCGATGGCGCCGTTCGACGACGACGACGTCGGCATCGCTGTGTGCAATCAATTCGTCGACGAACGCCATCCCGAGCGCGCCGGCTCCGACGACGAGATAGTCGGTCTCGAGGCTCAATTCGCCTGGCATAGGCCGCAAGTTACTCGTGCTGCGCGAACCGACCGTGTCTGGAGGCTCGTGGGTGGGGAAAGATTCGAGCGATCGCACCGAGAAGCGGTCGTATCCTCCAGGCATCGTCGGCGGGCGGCTGGGAGAAGCCATGTCGCGCCGAACGCTCATCGTTGCCCTCGTTGTCAGCTTGCTCGGCTCCGTTGCCTTGCTCGCCGGCGCGTCCTCGACCGCGGACGCAGCGGAGCCCGCGTCCGTCACGATCGCCGGCAGTCTGCAGCAAGAGTTGGGCTGTCCCGGCGACTGGCAGCCGGAGTGCGTGGCGACGAACCTATCGTTCGACGCCGACGACCAGGTGTGGCAAGCGACCTTCCCCGTCGAGGCCGGGAACTGGGAGTACAAGGCCGCACTCAACGGAACATGGGACGAAAACTACGGCGCCGGAGCGGTGCGCGACGGTCCCAACATTCCGCTCGTGCTCGCGTCGCCCACCGCAGTCAAGTTCTTCTACGACAACACGAGCCACTGGATCACCGACAACCAGACTTCGGTGATCGCAGTCGCGCCCGGCAGCTTCCAAAGCGAGCTGGGCTGCGCGAACGACTGGGACCCGGGTTGTCTGCGGTCGTGGCTGCAGGACGCCGACGGCGACGGCATCGCCCGGTTCTCGACATCCACACTCCCGCCGGGCACATATGAGTTCAAGGTCGCGATCAACGAGACGTGGGACGAGAACTACGGCGCGGGCGGCATCCGTGACGGCGCGAACATCACCTTCACGGTGGCGAACGCCGGCGACGCGGTGGCAATCACCTACAACGAGACCACTCACGGCATCGACGTCACCGTTACGCCGGTGGTCCCGGTCGACGACGCCGCGCTCGTGCGCGCACCGGTGCGGCACCCGTTTGTCGACGAGGTCCTCTACTTCACGCTCCCGGACCGATTCAACGACGGAGACACCCGCAACAACTGCGGGGACTACACCGGGCCATGTGTCGCCAACGGCACGCAGGAACAGGTGCTCTCGCACGGCTACCTCCCGAGCCAGAAGGGCTATTACCACGGCGGCGACATCCGCGGCCTGCGCGCCAAGCTGCCGTACCTCGACACCATGGGTATCACCGCAATCTGGGTCGGGCCGATCTATGCCAATCAATCCGTGCAGCAAGACACGAGCGACCTCTACGGCCATTCCGCGGGCTACCACGGCTACTGGATCCGCGACTTCCTCCACGTCGATCCGCACTTCGGCACCAACGCCGAGTTCGCCAAGCTCGTCGACACTGCCCACCAGCGCGGCATCAAGGTGTTCATGGACATCGTCACGAACCACACTGCCGATGTCATCCAGCTCGAGGGGAACGCCGGCTACCGCAACACGCAGGCGTTCCCGTATCTCGACGTGAACGGACAGCCCTTCGACGACCGCGACTACGCATACTCGGGGCAGGCGAATTACACGTTCCCCGAAGTCGACGCGAACTCGTTCCCGTACGCACCGCTGCTGCCGCCCGGCACGGAGAACTTCAAGAACCCGGCGTGGCTCAACGATCCGCTCCTCTACCACAACCGTGGGAACACGACCTTCAGCGGTGAGAACTCGCTCTACGGCGACTTCTTCGGCCTCGACGACCTGTGGACCGAACGCCGCGAAGTCGTCGAAGGAATGGTCGACATCTACTCCTTCTGGATCGAGGAGTTCGGCGTCGACGGGTTCCGCATCGACACCACCAAGCACGTGAACATGGAGTTCTGGCAGCGGTTCGGCCCCGCGATCCTCGAAGCTGCGGCAGCGCGCGGCATCGACGACTTCTTCGCCTTCGGCGAAGTGTTCGACCAGCAGTTCGGCTCGCCGTTCATGAGCCAGTTCTCGACCGAGGGCAAGCTACAGGCGACCATCGACTTCGGCTTCCAGCTCGCGGCCCGCAACTTCGCCGCGCAGAGCGGAGCCACCGACAACCTGCGCGCGTTCTTCGAGAGCGACGACTACTACACGGACGCCGACAGCAACGCCTACGCCATGCCGACCTTCCTCGGAAACCACGACATGGGGCGCGTCGGCTACTTCCTCCAACGCGTCGACCAACCCGGCGCGAGCGACGAAGAGCACCTGGCCCGCTCCCAGCTCGCGCACGCGCTCATGTTCTTCGCGCGGGGGCAGCCCGTCGTCTACTACGGCGACGAGCAGGGATTCACGGGCGACGGCGGCGACAAGGACGCCCGCGAAGACATGTTCGCCAACGACGTCGCCGTCTATGCGGACAACGATCTGATCGGTACCGACGAGACGACCTCGGACGACAACTTCGATCGCCGTCATCCGCTGTACGAAGCGATCCGCGACTACGCCCGCATCGACCGCCAGCATCCAGCGCTCAAGACGGGCGCGCAGATCCACCGCGTCAGCTCGACTGATCCCGGCGTGTACGCGTTCTCGCGGATCGACCGCGACGAACGGATCGAGTACGTGGTCGCGTTCAACAACAGCGAAGCGGCGGCGACGGCGGTCGTCCCGACCTACTCGTCTGCAGGCGCGCGGTACGACCTGCTTGCCCACCACCCCGGGCCGCATCCGGCCAAGAAGCTCACGACCGACAGCGACGGAGCACTGCACGTCACGGTCCCGGCACTCGGGTTCGTCATCTACGAAGCGCGAAACCCCGTACCGTTCAGCGACGCCGCGCCCGGCATCGAGATCACGAGCTTGCAGCACGGTGACACCGCGATGCTCGGCACGAACTCGTGGGATGGCCACCAGATCGCCGACCGGATCGAGGTAGCGGCAGCACTCGACGACGACGTCCTGGCCGAGGTGACGTTCGCCGTTCGCGAGGGCGGCGGCGACTACGTGCCGATCGGCACCGATGACAACCCGCCGTATCGGGTCTTCTACGACGCCAGCCACCTGCGCGGACAAGAGCCGACGACCTTGTCGTTCCGGGCCATCGTGAACGACCTTTCGGGGCATCTTGCATCCGACGAGGTCGTGAACATCGGTGTCGAGTTCCCAGAGCCGGCCGCGCCTGCGAACCGTTACGCGATCATCCATTACAACCGGCCCGCCGGCGACTACGGCGATCACACCACCGGCAACTCCGCCGACTTCTGGGGACTCCACCTCTGGGGTGACGCCATCGCTCCGGCCGAGGTCACCGACTGGACCGCGCCCAAGCCGTTCCTCGGCGAGGACTCCTACGGCCGGTTTGCGTTCATCGAACTCGCCAACGACGACGTACCGGTGAACTTCATCGTGCACCGCGGCGACACGAAGGATCCGGACAACAGTCCCGACCGCAACTTCGATCCGGCGACGACACCAGAGATCTGGCTGCGCCAAGGCGACGTGAACATCTACACGTCACAGGCCGAGGCCGAGGGATTCGCGACGGTCCACTACGCGTGCAGTGACTGTTCACTCGTCACGATCGACGCTGCGAGTAACGGCGCTCCGATCGCGACCAACGCTCCGCCCGATTCGGTCGACGACTACGGCGCCGTCTTCCGCCTCAGTCCATCGGACCTCGCCGCGCCGCTCACGGTCACGATCCGCAACGCCGGCGCAGTCGACATCGACGGGCAGGTGTTCACGCCCACGGTGACGCCGTCGGCGTGGTTCCAACCCGGCGAGCAGGTCGTCCACGACTCGCGGGGCGCGGCCGAGGACTACGCGCTGATCCACTATCGCCGGCCCGCAGGCGATTTTGGCGATCCGACGAGCGCGGACTTCAACGACTTCTGGGGCCTACATGTGTGGACCGGCGCCGCGAGCGAAACCGTGTGGACCGATCCCCTGCGTCCGGTCGGACAAGACCTCTTCGGGATCCAGTTCCGTGTCGACCTGGCCGACGGCGCGGATCAGCTCGCATACATCCTGCACCGCGGCGACACCAAGGACCCCGGACCCGATCAGTTCCTCGTCTTCGACGACTTCGGTCACGAGGTGTGGCAGCTGCAGGGTGCCGACCCCGAGGATCCGTATGTCGCGCCGCCGCGACGCTGACGCGACCGCGCACGCGAACCGGCCGTCCCGGCAGCTCCGGGAAAGAAAACGTTGACGTAGCGCTGCGATACGCATACGTTTCATAGTGAAACGTTCACGTCTCGTTGAGGGCCCCACCGGTCCCCCCGCCGAAGGAGCCGGCCCATGCTTGCGCCTCCCCGCGCCGTTCCCGCGCGCCCATTGCACGAAGATCCGGCCATCCACGCGCGCCGCTGGTTCCTGCTGGCGATGATGTGCCTGTCGCTCGTGCTCGTGGTGATGTCCGTCGCCGGCCTCGTCACCGCGATCCCGACCATCCAGGGCGAGCTCGACGCCTCGCCATCAGAGTTGCAGTGGATCATCGACGCCTACGCCGTCGTCTTCGCCGGCACCCTGCTCATGGCGGGCGCGCTCGGTGATCGCTTCGGACGCCGCCGCGCGCTCTTGTTCGGGCTCGTCGTGTTCGGGCTGGGCGCGGCGTTCGCCGGGCTGGCCTCCAGCGCCGGCCAGGTCATCGGCGGGAGGGCCGTGATGGGCATCGGCGCCGCGTTCGTCATGCCCGCGACGCTGTCGATCATTACGACGATCTTCCCGCCCGAGGAACGAACGCGAGCGATCGCGATCTGGGCGGGGTTCGCCGGCGCTGGCGGCGCGCTCGGGCCGATCGTGTCGGGCGCGCTTCTCGAATCGTTCTGGTGGGGCTCGGCGGTGCTCGTGAACCTTCCGGTCGTCGCGGTGACGTTCCTCGCGATTGCTTTGTTCGCGCCCGAGTCGCGCGACGACACGAAGACGCGACTCGACCCGGTTGGCGCATTGCTCTCGCTCGTGGGCATCGGCGCGCTCGTGTTCTCGATCATCCAGGG
>JBEVDP010000349.1:0-3376 GCA_040513235.1 Acidimicrobiia bacterium
CGCGAGCGCGGCGACCGAAGACCTGCTCGCCGCTGTCCACGCCCTTGAGGCATTGGGGGAGACCAACCTCCTCGCGACCATCAGTGGGATGTTGGCCGACGCCCTCGTGAACGAGAAGCGCTATACGGAGGCCGAACACTTCGCCCGACGCGCCAAGGAGTTTTCGGACTCGGGCGACGTCGACGCCCAGGTGCGCTGGCGCAGAGCGCTCGCCCGCGTGCTGGCCCGGCGCGCCGAGACAGAGGAGGCAGAGGGTCTCGCCCGGCATGCTCTCGAGCTGGTGGCCGACACTGATTGCCTCAACGATCACGCGCACACACTGCTCGATCTCGCCGAGGTCCTCCGTCTGGCCGGTCGGCTCGAGGAAGCGACCTCGGCCGTCGCCCAGGCCGTCGCCCTGTTCGAGCGAAAGGAGAATGCTGCCATGGCGGCTCAGGCCCGCCGGCTGCTGTGATGAGCAATCGACGCCGGTTCCGGCCACGACATCGAGAGGCACTTCCCGGGCGGGAACGCCAAGAGGCGCCTGCGCGCCGCGGAACGCGGACTCGCAGACGCCCCGGCGGTACGTCGCTTACGGGAGGCGCTCGCTCTCCTCGGTCTGCTCGAGGAACTGGCGAATTTCGCTCGCCTTGAAACGGCGGTGGCCGCCGAGGGTGCGAATCGCCGAGATCTTCCCGGCCCGCGCCCATCGGGTCACCGTCTTCGGGTTGACACGAAACATCGCGGCAACTTCCGACGGAGTGAGAAGGGCGTCGTCGTCGTGGGGTTGCATGGGCTCCACCTCGGTGCTCGAAGGTTCGAACGTTCGGTCGGGCTTGGGTCACCCCATCCGGGATGGCTCGTCGGTTCTGTACCCCGCGTCCCGAACCACCGATCATTGCCATCCTGTCCCGCATGGGAGAGATGGTCCAACCTCTTACCAGATCTGAACCCGGCCGTCTGGGGATGGCGTTACCCAAATCGTACGAGTTCATCGGATCAACTTCGTGCGCATACTAGGGCATGTTGGGCGCAGGGAACAAAGCGGATAGAGCCTACGCGCATACCTGAATTCTGGTCACCCAGCGCTGGTCGTCCAGATCGCCGGGTTTTGCCCTTCGGAAATAGTGACGAACCCGCGCCCGTCGAGTTCGAGCGCGAGCGCTTCGCCCTGGGTCTCGATCGCGCTCGGGGCTTGGCACGGCTCACGCGCGAACGCTTCTGCGATCGTTTCGCCCTCCTGGCGATCCCACACGAACACGGTTCCGTAGGTACGCAGCGCGATCACGGCGCCCGCAGCCGAGATGTCACCGGCAGTGACGAGCTGTGCAGCTCCGAGCGAGAGGTCGGCGACGCGTTCGAGCGCCGCCGGCGTGTCCAACGGTGTGGCGTACACGCCCGAGTTACCGTCGAGCGCTTTGGTGACGATCACGAGCTGTTGTTCGACCGGATCGATGAACAAGGCTTCGGCGTCGTGCGGGCCGTCGGCGTAGTGGAGCACGATGCGCTCTGCTTCGACTTCGCCGGCTGCGCCCGGCTCGGGCAGGCGGTAGACGACGATCTCGGGACGCTGCGCGGCATTGTCGCCGATGTCGCCGACGTAGAGCACGCCGTTCTGCGCAGCGATGTCCTCCCAATCGACGGCGTCGGCCCCGGCCAGCGTGACGCGGCGCGTGGTCGCGCCGGTGCGATCGAGAACGTACACGTCGGGTCCGGCGCCGGAGTCGTTGTGAGCGAACAGCTCATTCGTGTTCGTGCGGCTCACCGCGAGGCCCGACAGTTCGACGATCGCAGCGTCCGCGACCGTGCCGACCTGCGTCGGCGCGGGTGCGGCACAGAGGCTCGCGGCGGTCGCGATCGTGGTGGTGGTCGTCGTGGGCTCGGGCGTGGTTGTCGACGCCGGCGCGTCGGTCGTAGCGGCGTTGTCGTCGTCGTCACCACTGCTGCACGCGGCGACGAGCACGACACTCAACGCGACGACGAGATGCTGGAGCCGCACCGGCGCATCTTCGCACGATCGCTCACACCCACCGACAGCCGGCTGGCCAGTGCTTGTTTATCCGTGCGTGATGGTGGCGCGCCCATGACCGTCGACGAGCTCGCCGACGAGCCACGCGTCGTGGCCCGCGGCGCGCGCGACATCGACTGCGCGCAGGGCATCAGCCGCCGCCACGACGACGAGCATGCCGAGCCCGAGGTTGAACACCTGCTCCATTTCGTCGGTCGAGATGGCACCGGCGAGCTGGATCTCCTCGAACACGCGCGGCACGTCCCAAGTGCCGCGCCGGACAACGGCGTCGCAGCGATCAGGGAGCACGCGCACGAGGTTGCCCGCGATGCCGCCACCGGTGACGTGCGCGAACGCGTGGACGTCGACCTCGGCCGCGAGCTTCAGCATCGCCGGCGCGTAGATCACGCTCGGGCGCAGCAGTTCCTCGGCCAGGCTGTGATGCGCACCGACCCACGCGGGACCGTTCAGATCACGCCCGCCGCGCTCGAGCAGCGCGGCGCGGGCGAGCGAGTAGCCGTTGCAGCGCAGCCCGGGGCTCGCGAGACCGATCACGCGGTCGCCGGCGCGCACGCCGCGCGGCAACACCCGACTGCGTTCGACGATCCCCACCGCGAAGCCCACGAGGTCGAATTCGCCGGGCTCCATGATTCCGGGATGCTCCGACATCTCGCCCCCGAGCAGCGCGCAGTGGGCCTGGCGACACCCCTCGGCGACGCCCGCAACCAGTTCCTCGATCTCTTCGGGAACGAGCTTTCCGATCGAGATGTAGTCGAGAAAGAAGAGTGGCTCCGCGCCCTGCGCGGCAATGTCGTCGACCGACATCGCGACGCAGTCGATGCCTATCGTCTCGCGGTGGTTCGCCATGCGGGCGATCAACGACTTGGTGCCGACACCATCCGTCGACGAGACGAGCAGCGGCTCCTTGAATTGTTTCCAGTCGACTGCGAAAAGCCCGCCGAAGCCCCCCACGTCGCCGATCACTTCCTTGCGGAACGTCGACCGCACGTGGGCCTTGATGAGTTCGACGGCCTTCTCCCCCGCCGCGATGTCGACGCCCGCGTCGGTATACGTCAGTCGATCCTTGGCGTCCACGTCAGGTGCGCTCGACGGGGTCGGCGAGCGAACCCGCGATGTGCAACTGCCCGTCCTCGAGGAGGTGCTTGGTGTCCTCTTCCGGCACCGCCACGGGATAGTGACCCGTGAAGCACGCCGCGCAGAACGAGTCGGGCGCCGCCCCGGTTGCAGTGACGAGGCGATCGAGGTCGAGATAGGCGAGCGAGTCGACGCCGAGGTAGTCGGCGATCTCACCGACCGACATGTCGGCCGCGAGCAGGTCGGAGCGCGCGCCCGTGTCGAGTCCGTAGAAGCACGGCCACCGGTACGGCG
>JBEVDP010000350.1:0-6665 GCA_040513235.1 Acidimicrobiia bacterium
CTCGGACCGGCGCGCGACGTAGGCGGCGGCTTCGGTGCGGCGGCTCATGCCCTGCTTCAAAGCTCCGGCAAGGACCGTGCGACCTCGGCGTGCGTACCGGGAAAAGCCCGCGCGCCGAAACCCGCGCGCGAGCGATCCGCGGCAGGGGTGTGCCGTCGGGGTATTTGAGCGCCACTTTCGGCGTCAGGCTACAGACCGGTCCGTAGCGTCTAGCCTCTGCTTCGGCTTGGTGTTCCGCGACTACACGAGGAGAGCGCCATGCGTGTTGGCATCCATAACGTTCGTTTCGACTTTCCCGGCGCCCCGCAGTCGATCGCCCCGACCCTGGTCGCAACGGCCCGCGCCGCGGAGGACGCCGGGGTTGCGGGGTTCACGTTGATGGACCACTGGTTCCAGATGGAGCAGATGGCCCCCGCCGGCGACCCGATGCTGGAGGGGTACACGTCGCTCGGGTTCGTCGCCGGACATACCGAGACGCTGCGACTGGGCTTGCTGGTGACGGGGGTGACTTACAGGCATCCCGGTCTGTTGGCCAAGATCGTCGCCACCCTCGATGTCCTGTCGGGCGGCCGGGCGCAGCTTGGCATCGGCGCCGCGTGGTACGAGCGTGAGCACCGGGGCCTTGGGGTGCCGTACCCGCCGGTCGCCGAGCGGTTCGAGCGTCTCGAGGAGACGCTTCGGATCTGTGGGCAGATGTGGAGCGACAACGACGGACCTTTCGACGGCCGTCACTTCCAGCTGTCAGAGACGATCTGTTCGCCCCGTCCGATCAGCCAGCCCCGCCCGCCGATCCTCGTCGGTGGAAGCGGCGAGCGGAAGACGCTGCGGCTGGTAGCCCGGTACGCCGATGCGTGCAACTTGTTCGCGTCGAACATCGAGGAGGTGGCCCACAAGCTCGACGTGTTGCGCCGGCACTGCGACACAGAGGACCGCGACTCCGTCACGGTCGAGCGCACGATCTTGTACGTGCGCGACCCGCTGCAGGACGTGGAGTCATTCCTGGCGGAGATGGCCGACTACGCGCGCTTGGGCGTGAGCACGGTCGACCTGATGCCGACCGGGGACCCGGTGGGCTTCGTCGAGCAGGTTGGCAAGGAGATCATCCCCCGCCTCGCCGAGCTCGAGCCGGCCTGATGCCCGCGACATCGGCGCAGCCGGAAGCGGGGTCGGCGAAGCGGCGGATCCTCGACACGGCGGCCGATCTCTTCTACCGGCACGGGTACCACGCAGTCGGTGTCGACCAGGTCGTCGAACAGGCCGGGGTGGCCAAGACCACCCTGTACCGACACTTTGAGTCCAAAGACGACCTGATCGTCGCCTACCTCGAGGACGCCAACGCGGCGTTTTGGGCGTGGTTCGACGGCGCGCTCGACCCGGAGGCCCAACCCGTGGACCAGCTGGTTGGGCTCTTCGAAGCCGTTGGCGCGCTGGCCACGGCCCGGGCGTGTCTCGGGTGCGCCTTCCAGTTGACCGCGGCCGAGTTCCCCGAGCCCGAGCATCCCGGCCATACGACCGCTCTCGCCCACAAGCAGGCGGTCCGGCGCCGGTTACGCGACCTGGCCGCCGCGGCCGATGCGGCGGACCCGTCGACTCTCGCCGACGGGCTGTTGTTGTTGATGGACGGAGCGTTCGCGGCGGCCCGCATGTACCAGCGGTCCAGCCCCGCAGCGCATGTCGCCGATGCGGCCCGGGTGCTCATCGACGCCCACTCGGGGTCGGGTCCGCGGCGGCGCCGAGCCGGGCGGTGACAGCGATGTTCGAGTCGCTCGACTTCGTGTATGTCCCCACCCGGGACGTCGACGCTGCTGCCGCCCAGCATGTCCGCGCCTTGGGCGCGGAACCGCTTTGGATCGTGCGGGCCATGGACACGACTGTCGCCGCGCTGCGGCTCAGCGCCACCGGGCCGCAGATCCTGCTGTCCGGTCACCTCGAAGGCGACCAGCCCGTTTTGGTTTATCGGGTCGCTGACTACCAACAGGCAGTGCGCGCGCTGCGAACCGCGGGATTCGAGGGAATCCGCGAGCTCGAGATCCCGCATGGCCCGTGCGCGGCGTTCCGTGTCGAGGGCGGCCAGCGCTACGCGGTGTACGAGCTCACGCGTCCCGGCGCCGACGAGCACTTCGACGGCCGATTCGACCCGTCACCGCGCGCCGAACCACCGCCGAAGATCGAACGAGGTCCGAGATGACCGCCGTCGCCGTGCTCGGCGCCGGCACCGGCGTGGATCAGTCGCTAGCCGCCCATGCAATTGCTGCTTCGCGTTCGGCGAGGGGGAACTGCTTGAGCTCGCCGGGTGTCATCCAGCCAAAGAGATGGGTGACGTGGATCATCCGCTCGACGTCGGTAACCAGTGCGATCAGCTTCCAATGCGTGAAGTGCTGGATGCCCATCTTGAGGTCCTGCCAGGCGGCATCGGCGGTGAGTCCGTCGAAGCGCTCGAACACGAGAACGAGTCGGACGTCTTCGTCGGTGGCGAGCTTCTTCTCGACGGCGGGGATGAGGACCTGCTTGTAGTCGTCGGCGGTGAGCTTGCCGTCAGCCTGGAAGGCGATGACGCTTTCGGGAAGGCTGGGCAAGGTTTGAAGCATCGGTCGCTCCTTTTCGGTCGGAGATTGCGCCAGCGAGCACAACATGTCGTCGGAACGTTCAGGGTGCGGAACTCACCGAACTGATGTGAGCCTTGCGGCGTGATGGGCCATGATCCATTCTTCATCGGTTCGTTCCACCCGTACCGTGACCGGCGCGTCCGACGGGCTGATGATCGCCTGGTTGGCCTCGTTTGCTTCGCGGTCGATCGTCACGTCCAGGTGTCCGAGGCGGGCGGCGATGCTCGCGCGCACGCTTGCGGCGTGTTCACCGACGCCTGCAGTGAATACGACGGTGTCGAGACCTCCGAGCACGGTGGTAAGCGCGGCGACGTGTTTCGCCGCCACCGACTCGTACACCTCGAGCGCGAGCGCCGAGCGCGCGTCTCCGGCGTCGCGTGCATCGAGGAGATCGCGCACGTCTCCCGAATGTCCGGAGAGGCCCAACAGGCCTGACTCGTGGTCGACGAGGTGCTCGAGCCCGTCGATATCGACGCGACCGCTCCTGAGCAAGAACACGAGCACGCCGGGATCGAGGTCGCCGGTACGAGTGCCCATAACCAGCCCGCCCGAGGGTGTGAACCCCATCGTGGTGTCGATGCCGATGCCGTCGCGCACCGCGGCGAGGCTGGCCCCGTTGCCGAGGTGCGCGAGGACAGCCCGCCGGCCGAGAGCGGGGCCGAGGCGATGCACGAGATACTCGTACGAGAGACCGTGGAACCCGTAGCGTCGGACTCCGACCGCGTCGAGCTCGCCTGGGATCGGAAGCCGTCGCGCCGCGGGCAGGAGATGGCGATGGAATGCCGTGTCGAGGCACGCGACGTGCGGTCGTCCCGGATAGCGCGCGCTCGCCGCGTCGAACACCGCGAGCGCGGCGGGCAGATGAACGGGCGCGATGGGCACCGCGGTCGCCAGTTCGGCGCGCACGGCGGCATCGACCACGACGTGATCAACGAGGTTCGGTCCGCCGTGCACCAGCCGGTGCGCGATCACGTCGACGGGTGCGAACCCCGCCCGACTGAACGCGTTCGCGACCGCGTCCAGCGCGGCGAGGTGATCCGGTCCGGACGGCACACCGACGCGCTCGACCAGCTGTGAGACGACCCGCGCCGGATCGGCATCCGGTCGATCGATGACGAAGCCAGCAGCCTTCAACGACGACGAGCCCGCGTTCAGGCAGAGCACCCGCACGGCGCGACGATCCTCAGTCGGCCCAGATCCAGTCGCGGACCTCGGGCACGTCCTCGAAGTACTCGTCGACGTGGAGGCGGTGCTTGGCGAGCATCTCGTTGCAGTGCCGTACGAGGTCTTCGGCTCCATCTGGACGGCGGCGCGCTCGGCGTATCGCCTGTTTTGAGAGGTGGTAGCGGCTGACGTTGTTGAGTACGACCATGTCGAACGGAGTCGTCGTGGTGCCTTCCTCGAGGTAGCCGCGCACATGGAACCGGTCCGCGTCGCTGTGACCATGGATGAGCTCGTGCACCGCGCGGGCGTAGCCGTGGAACGCGAACACCACGTGGCGGTCGGAAGTGAACAGGTCATTGAACGCGAGCGCGTCCATGCCGTGTGGATGGTCATTGGCCGGGAAGAGGCGCATCAGGTCGACAACGTTGACCACGCGCACTCGGAGCTCGGGGACATGCCGGCGGAGTAGCCAGGCGGCGGCGACCGTCTCCATCGTGGGAATGTCGCCGGCGCAGGCCAGCACGACATCCGGGTCATCGCCGCCGTTCGAGGCCCAGTCCCAGATGCCCGCGCCACGGGAGCAGTGCGTGCGGGCGGCGTCGAGGTGGAGATATTGCAGCTGCGGCTGTTTGTCGATGACGATGAGGTTCACGTAGTCGCGGCTGCGGAGGCAATGGGCTGCCACCGACAGAAGGCAGTTCGCATCAGGCGGCAAGTAGATGCGGCTCACCGTGCCTTTCTTCGACATCATCACGTCGATGAGTCCCGGCCCCTGGTGCGAGAACCCGTTGTGGTCGTTGCGCCAGCACGTCGAGGTCAACAGCACGTTGAGCGAGGCCACCGATCGGCGCCAGCCGAGCCGGCGGGCGTGCTCGAGCCACTTGGCGTGTTGCACCATCATCGACGCCGACACCATCGCGAACGCCTCGTATGTCGCGAAGAGACCGTGCCGTCCGGTGAGCAGGTAACCCTCCAGCCACCCTTGGCACAGATGCTCGCTCAGTACTTCCATCACCCGACCGTCCGGGGCGAGGTGATCGTCAGTCTCTGTGCGCGGTTGGAGCCAGCATCGGTTCTCGACTTCGAAAACCGGTCCGAGCCGGTTCGAGTTGGTCTCGTCCGGGGAGAACAGCCGGAAGTTCGACTGGTGCGCGTTGCGAACGAACACGTCGCGCAGGGCGCGACCGAGCACTCCGGTCGACTCCAACCGCTCGGTCGCGGGGGCGTCGACCGGGACGGCGTAGTCGGCCTCTTCGGGGAGATCGAGCTCGACGAGCAAGCGGCCGCCATTCGCGTGCGGATTCGCGCCCATGCGCCGTGGTCCGGCGGGAACGAGCGCGATGGTGTCGGGTCGGGGGCGTCCGTCGGTGTCGAACAATTCCTCGGGCCGGTAGCTTCGCAGCCATGATTCCAGGATCGCGAGATGTTCAGGATTGGTGTGCACCTGGCTGACGGGCACCTGATGCGCTCGGAACGTTCCCTCGACGCGAATGCCGTCAACGACCGCGGGACCCGTCCATCCCTTCGGGGTCCGCAACACCAACGCGGGCCAGCGCGGAACGCCGTCGCTCGCACCCCGAGCTCGCGCGCGCGCGTCTGCTTGGATCTCGTCGATACGCGCGACACACGCGTCGAGCGCCGCGGCAAGTGCCGGATGCACGAGCGCGGGGTCGTCACCTTCCACGAACCACGTCTCATAACCGTGGCCGGCAAGCAGCGAGCGAATGTCGTCGTTGCCGGCTCGTCCGAGCACAGTCGGGCCCGAGATCTTGTACTCGTTCAGGTGCAGTATCGGAAGAACGGCGCCGTCGCGCGCCGCATTGATGAACCGCGCACCCTTCCACGATCCTTCGAGCGGAGCCGTTTCGGCCTCGCCGTCACCGACCACACATGCCACGAGAAGGTCGGGGTTGTCGAACACGGCACCGTGCGCGTGCATGAGCGCGTAGCCCAGCTCGCCGCCCTCGTGGATCGAACCCGGGCTCGGAACGCTGACATGGCTGGGCACGCCGCCAGGAGTGGAGAACTGGCGGAAGAACCGATGCATGCCGCGCGCGTCCCGCGTGATCTCGTCGTAGATCTCGGTGTACGTGCCCTCGAGCCACACGTTTGCGAGCACGGCCGGCCCGCCGTGTCCGGGACCGGTGACGAACAGCACCGACCGGTCAGTCTCCCGGATGACGCGATTGAGATGCACGTACAAGAGGTTCAGTCCCGGCGACGTGCCCCAGTGACCCAACAAGCGCGGCTTGACATGCACGGGCGCGAGCGGCTCCGCGAGCAACGGATTTGCCTGCAAGTAGATCTGACCCACAGTGAGGTAGTTGGCTGCCCGCCACGCGACATCAAGTAATGCCAGATCATGTTCCGAGAGCGGATTCGTCAAGGTCATCAGACGCTCCTCACCGGGCAACGCGGGTCGCCGCAGCATCGAGCATCGCCGCCGGGGCCAGCAACTCCGCGCCACGCGAGGACGCCGTCGCGTGGGATGACGTCAAGCTCGGTCGGGTGAACGTCCTGCTGACGGTCGACGCGCTGGAGATCCTCCGCACAGCCGGGGCGCAGGTTCGTATCCGAGCACACCGACCAATATTCCCGTCCGCCGAACGGCACATCAGGTGCGCTCCTGCGCGGCGGCGATGGCGTCCAAGATCACCTCGACGGTCTGTTCCCCCGCGGGGTCGTCAGGTGCCTCGATCATCTTGCCGTCCACGTACTCGTGGAAAACCGGGGCGAAGTGGTCCGCTCCCTGGAGCATCTCGAGTTCGACGTCGTAGCCGGCAGAGCGCAACTCGGCGGCGGCGGCTTCGGAATGGCGGGGGGGACAATTAGTGTCGGCGTCGCCGGCAACGAGGACCACGTCGGCGTCCTCGTTGCCCCACGCCGAAGGGTTGT
>JBEVDP010000351.1:0-4396 GCA_040513235.1 Acidimicrobiia bacterium
CTGCGGCCAGCGCTTCGCTGAGGTCGGCAAGGTCGGGAAGATGCGCTTTCGAGATGACGAGCATGTGCCCGGGAGTGACCGGGTCGATGTCCATCAACGCGAGCACCGTCCCGGTCTCGAACACCTGACTCGACGGCACGGAACCCTGAACGATGCTGCAGAACACGCATTCGTCGGAAGGCGTCACCCGGCGAGTCTCCCACCCGGAAGCACCCCTCAGGGGCCCGCCCCACGACGCGTTGTTGAGGTACGCGAATGCGATGCGCAACTCGCGGCCGCGTTCTCGAGGTGACTGGTATCAGCGGGACGGGCACGGCATGCTCACGGGCCACAAGTTCTGTCCCGGAGGGCCTCATGCGCTGCCTGCATCGTCGTGCTCTTGCGCTCGTGGTCGTGTCCATCGTCGCGATCGCCGGCTGTGGCGGAGACGACGACGATGCGGCGGCGGAGCCGACGTCCACGACGCAAGCCACGGTTGTCGCCGACCCGACGACGACGGTTCCGGACGAGGCCGCCTGCCCGTCGTCCGAGGAGCCGCTACGCATCGTGCTCGTGAACGATGACGGTGTCGTCAATCCGGCGATCGATGCAATGGTCGACCTGCTCGGCGAACAAGAAGGCGTCGAGCTCACGATCGTGGCCCCGGCCGAGGAGCGCAGCGGTTCGTCGGATCAGACGACGCCCGGTGGTGCGACGTATCAGGAAGCAAGCACGCCCGGCGGCAACCCGGCCTACTCGGTGAACGGCTTCCCGGCGGACGCGGTTGCGGTCGCACTCGACGACCTCGCCCTCGATCCGCACCTCTTCGTGTCGGGTGTCAATCCCGGGCAGAACGTCGGGTCGCTCGCCGCGATCTCGGGAACGGTCGGTGTCGGGCGCACGGCGGTGCGGCGCGGCTACCCCGCGCTCGCGGTGAGCGCCGGCCTCGAATTCGACGATGAGCAGTTCGCGTACGCCGCGGAGTTGGGCGCCGAGTGGATCGCCGAGAACTGCGCGGCGCTCGTGGCGGGTACCGCGCAGACCGACACCGTGACGAGCATCAACGTGCCGGCGTGCCCGGTCGCGCAGATGGGGCCGCTGCAAGAGGTGCCGCGGGCAACCGAGATCGCCGAGGGCGTCAACGTGTTCGTGTCGACCTGCGATCAGTCGGATCCGGCGCCGGCCACTGACGTCGCCGCGCTGCTCGCCGGCTACCCGTCGATCAGCCAGGTGGAACCCGACATCACCCCGCCCGGTCCCTGATGCACCGGCATCGTTCACGCAGCATGCTCGGCGACCGTAGGTTTCCGGCCTCCGTCAGGTGTGGATGACGTGCGCTCGGTTGGCGTAGAACGCGAGGCGTCCGGCGATCGCGGCAACGGCGGGGTAGGGCTCGCGGTACGTCCAGATCAAGTCCTCGAAGACGACGCCGTCGCCGAGGTCGACCGAGTAGTACGCCGCGTCGCCCTTGTACGGGCAGTAGCTGGTGGTGGCGGACGGGCGTAGGACGGTCGCGACGACATCCTCGATCGGGATGTACTGCACGGGAAGGTACTTCGCTTCCAAGAGCGTCAACGCCCGCGCGGTGCGGGCGACTTCTCGGTCGCTGACGTACACGACCACTTCGCCGCGCGTCCGAACGATGGTGATCGGGTGCGCAGCTGAAGGGTTCAGGACCAATCGTTTCACGGTGGTGCTCCGATCAAGCCTTGGCTAGGAGTTCGACGGAGCGCAAGCGCTGCTCGACCGTGCTGGCATGGTGGACGACAACCAACTCATCGGCGCCCGTGTGCTGTCGGAACTCGTCGAGGTAGGCGATGACGGTGTCGGGCGTCCCGACCGCGGTGTACGTGAGCATGGCTTCGACTGCTGCGCCTTGGGGTGACCCGAGGATCGCCTCGACTTCGTCGTCGGTCAGGCGTCGGTTGTCGCGCCCGAACAGGCTCCGCACGCGTGCGCGACGCGTGCGCTCGAGCTGCGCATGGGCTGCCGCTTCGGTGTCGGCCGCGATCACGTTCACGCCGGCCATGACGTGGGGCCGGTCGAGCTGCTCCGAAGGCGCGAAACGATCGCGGTAGATCGCGATCGCGTCGTGCAAGGAACGTGGCGCGAAGTGCGATGCGAACGCGTACGGCAAGCCGAGGACTCCCGCGAGCTGAGCGCCGAAGGTCGACGAGCCCAGGATGTAGAGCGGGACGTGTGTGCCCTGGCCGGGGATGGCGCGAACCCCGGGAATCGGGCTGTGATCGCCGAGCAGCTCGCGCAACTCGACGACGTCGTTGGGGAAGTGCTCGGCCGCCATCGGGTCGCGTCGCAACGCGCGGGTCGTGGCTTGGTCGCTCCCGGGGGCACGGCCGAGGCCCAGGTCGATGCGTCCGGGATGCAGGCTTGCGAGCGTGCCGAACTGTTCGGCGATGAGCAACGGTGAGTGGTTCGGCAGCATGACGCCGCCGGCGCCGAGTCGGATCGTCGCGGTGTGTGCGGCGACATGTGCGATGAGCACTGCCGTCGCCGACGATGCGATGGCCGCGATGTTGTGGTGCTCGGCGTACCAGACCCGCCGGTAGCCGGATTGCTCTGCGCGCTGGGCAAGGGCGACGCACCCGGCCAAGCCGTCGGCGATCGTCTCGCCCTCACCGACGGCCGCGAGATCGAGGATCGAGAGGGGAACGCTTGTCATGCGGGCCGGGATGTTATGTGTGCCTGCAGCAACACTTAGGTATTGACCTCACGGTTGTGAGCGGTCATAGTTAGGTACATGCCTCAGCAAGTGGCCGAGCTGGACCGGCTGTTCCAAGCACTTTCCGATCCCACGCGGCGGGCGGTCGTCGAGCGATTGGGGGATGGCCCGGCGCCCACAACCGAGTTGGCCCGACCGTTCGCGATGGCGCTCCCGTCCTTTCTCCAACATCTCGACGTGCTCGAGAAGGCGGGTCTCGTCACATCGCAAAAGGCCGGACGCGTCCGCACCTACACGCTGACGCCGGAACCGTTGCAGGAAGCAGAGGACTGGATGACCAACCTGCGCACGCTCTGGGAACGCCGCCTCGACCAGTTCGACGAATACGTACAAACCCTGAAGGAGAACGAGTCGTGACCACCAAGACCAGCACTGAGCACACCATTGACCCGACCCTCGACCTCGTTCTCGAGCGCGAAGTCGACGTTCCGCCCCACCTCGTGTGGGCCGCGTGGACAACGCCCGAACACGTGCTGAAGTGGTTCGCGCCGAAGCCGTACGAGACGATCGAATGCGAGATCGACCTGCGCCCCGGCGGCTTGTTCCGCACCGTCATGCGCTCACCTGAGGGCGAGATCATGGACAACGGCGCGGGCTGCTTCCTCGAGGTCGTCGACAACCGGCGCCTCGTGTGGACCGCGGCGTTGGGCCCGGGCTTTCGTCCTACTGACAGCGACTTTCCTTTCACCGCGATCATCACCATGGAACCGTCCGGTTCGGGCACGAAGTACCGCGCCGTCGCGGTTCACGGCTCCAAGGACCTGAGGGACCAGCACGACGAGATGGGCTTCCACGAGGGGTGGGGCGCCGCACTCGACCAGCTCGTCGCGCTCGCCAAGGACTTTTGAGCCGCTGGCGCAGGCAACGAGCTACGAGATCACGCCCCGCGCGATCAAGCTTCGCCCGCAGTCGAGAATCGCATCGGCTGCGGGCCGGCGCGCCCAGCCGAGCACCGCTTCGGCTTTGGCCGTCGAGTGCCGATTCCTGCGCCCGAGCCCGGGGAGGATGCCGCGCAGCTCAGCACTCGCGGTGGCGAGTTCGCGGATCACGTCGTCGGGGATCTCGTCGGTCGGCACTTGCGTCGCGGCGTCACCCAAGCCCTCGCGCAGGTGGCGCGCGATGTCGACCATCCACATGAAGTCGCCAGTGCCGAGGAAGCGTTCGCTTGCGGCCGCGGTCGCGGTCATGGCACGGATGTGAAGGTCGGCGATGTCGCGCACGTCGACCACTTCGAGACCGATCCGCGGCAGTCCGGGCATCTCGCCGCGCAACATCCGCGCGATCAGTTGTGTCGAGCCGATGTTGTCGCGCGTGAGGATCGGGCCAAACACCGCGCCCGGGAGCACCGTCGCGAGCGTCGTCAGTGCGGGCGACGCATCCATGAAGGTCCAGGCGGCGCGTTCGGCGAGCGTCTTGGCGCGGCGGTACGCGGGCATGGTGGTGTCGTCCGCGTCGGTCCACAACGTCTCGTCGGTCACGCCGTCTTCGGCGTACGACGCCGGACTCGCCGCATTGGCGGCCGACGTCATCACGACTCGCTGCACCCCGGCCGCGGCCGCCGCGCGCAACACCCGGAGTGTGCCGTCGCGGGCGGGAACGATGAGGTCGTCGGCGTCGGGAGTGTCGCCGAGCGGCGACGCGACATGCAGGACGTACTCGCAGCCCTCGACCGCCTCC
>JBEVDP010000352.1:0-4566 GCA_040513235.1 Acidimicrobiia bacterium
GCTTCACCCATCTCCGGCGCGAGCGCGACTTGGATGGCCTCGGGCGTCATCGCTTCCATCACTTGCTCACCGACGTCAGGCGTCTGCCACATCACCGCCATGTCGTGCCACTTGTATTCGCGGTCGATCGGACCGTTTCCGCACGCGAGCGTGCGTACGAGATCCGGTCTCACCGACGTGACCCGTAGGACGATGATCGAGCCCCAGTCGTGGCCGACGAGGTCGACGGGCTCGCCGACCTTCTCGACCTCGCCGATCACCCAGTCGACGTATTCCTCTTTCGTCGCGCCCCAGCCGGCCGGCAGCGGTGCGTCGAAGCCCGGCAGGTTCGGCGCGATGACATCGGTGCGCGTGAGGTGCGAGCGCAGCCCGTCCCACATCGTCGCCGTGTCGGGCACACCGTGAACGAAGAACGCAGGCATGTTGAATTACTCCGCCAGTCGTCGTTTGAGTTCGAAGATCGCATCGATGGGTCCGGGATCGACGTCATTCTGGAGCGCGAGATAGCACGACACCCAGTCCCCCATGTACATGAGGTCGAGCAACTGCGCGAGTCGACCCTCACCCTCGGCCTCGACGCTCAGCACCTGGTGCACGGCCTCATCGATGATCTCGCGCGTGATGTCGAAGCGCGGCCCGAGTTGCACGTGCTCGAACCCATGCCGGAGCTCCACCACGGTGAGCAACTGGCGCGTGACGTCACCATGCTGGCCCCACGCGCAGATCTCGTTGTGGTCGAGCTCCGGATAGAAGTTCCAGAACGCAGGCGCCTTCGCATTCTCGTTGATGTCGCATTTCCACCGGTACGCCGCGGTCGCGCCGAGCTGACCGCCGCCGTAGACGAGCGGAATCGTGCGCCCGATCTGCCGGGCGAGCTCGCGCGCAGGGTTGGCTGCACCTTCGACGTTCGGCTGGCACGCGTCTCGGCGGCGCGCGAGCTGCTCCTGCGCCATCACGAGGTTGGCGTGCGCGCCCGCGCCCAGGCCGCTGCGGAACAACGTGACCGCGATCGGTGCGATGAGTGTTCCGAGTGCCGCGCGCGGCAGATAGCCCGTCGGGCACGAGAGATGGAGCCCGTTGTACCGCGCGGCCACCTCGGCAAGCGCGCCGCCACAGGAAATCACAACGAGTTGGGCGCCGGCCTTGCCGGCCGCGGCTGCCATCGAGACCGTCTCTTCGGTGTCGCCCGAATACGACACCGCGAACGCGAGGGTGTCGGGCCCGACGAACGCGGGGGCGCGGTACCCCTTGTGCACCGTGATCGGGACGGGCACTTCGTCGTTGAACGCGGCAGCCGTCACGTCGCCCGAGATGCCGGAACCGCCCATGCCCATGATGAGAATGTTGCGGATCGAATCCCGGTCGGGGAACCGATTGACGGGTACCGATCCGGCCGCTTCGTGGGCCGCGGCCAGTTGCTCGGGCAGCCCGAAGACCGCGTCGAGGAACCCGAGGCTGTCGGTCACGAGACGGTGGGTTCGATGCCTTCGCCGGCGGGTTCCTCCACGGACCGGTCGCGCTCGCCCGCGGGCTCCTTGACGAGCCGGTCGCGCTCGGCCGCGGTCTCCTTGCCGAGCCGGTCGCGCTCGCCCGCGTCGACCTTCTCCGCCTCGTCGAAGGTGGGTTCGATGCCTTCGGCCGCGGCTTTCTGCATGAGCCGGTCGTGTTCGGCCGCGTCGACCGTCTCGGCCTCGTCGATCAACATGATCGGAATGTCGTCCTGGACGCGGTACCGACGCAGCAGGCGCGGGTTGTACAACGCGTCTTCGTCGGTGAAGTAGAGCAACGGGCCTTTGTCCTCGGGGCAGGCGAGGATCTCCAGCAACTTCGCATCGAGGGCCATGGCGTAGTTCTACTCCCCTCGGATCAGTGCGAGCACTTCGGCCGTGTGCGCCTCGCACGCGGCGACGTCGGCGGCTTCGAGGTTCAGGCGAAGGAGGGGTTCGGTGTTGCTCGGGCGCAGGTTGAACCACCACGAGCCGGAGTCCACGGTGAGGCCGTCGATGCGGTCTTGCTCACACGACGCGTACGCGGCCGCGACCTTCTCGATCACGGCGAGGGGATCGTCGACCCGCGTGTTGATCTCGCCGCTCATCGCGTAGCGCTCGAACGGCTTGCGCAACTCGGAGAGCGCCACATCGGATCGACACAGCTGCTCGAGCACCACCAACGCCGCGATCGAGCCCGAATCCGCGCGCCAGTTGTCACGGAAGTAGTAGTGCGCCGAGTGCTCACCGCCGAACAGTGCACCGGTCTCGGCCATCACCTGCTTGATGAACGAGTGACCGACGCGCGATCGCACAGGGATCCCGCCGTGTTCGCGGATCACCTCAGGCACCGCTTTCGAGCAGATCAGGTTGTAGACGACGGTCTCGCCCGGGCGGCGGTCGAGCAGACCCGCCGCGACGATCGCCGTCGTCGTCGAACCGCTGACAGGTTGGCCGAGGTCGTCGACGAGGAACACGCGATCGGCGTCGCCGTCGAATGCGAGCCCTACGTCGGCACCGCCGTCGACGACGGCGCGCTGCAAGTCCTTGAGGTTCTCGACCTGGATCGGGTCCGCTGGATGGTTCGGGAACGTGCCGTCGAGCTCACCGAACAGCACCGACAGCGAGAACGGCAGACCCTTGAAGACGCGCGGCACGACGAGGCCCCCCATGCCGTTGGCCGTGTCGGCGACAACCTTCAGCGGCCGCAGCACCGTCCGGTCGACGAACGACTGCACGTGCTCGGCGAAGGCGTCGAGGAGGTCGCTGTGCTCGACCTTGCCCGGCACCTCGCCGCGGGACGTGACGCCCGCCGCCACCATCTCCTTGATCTGCGTGAGGCCGGTCTGCTCGCCGATCGGCGCGGCCCCGGCCCGGCACATCTTGATGCCGTTGTACTGGGCCGGATTGTGGCTGGCAGTGAACATCGCGCCCGGCGCGTCGAGCCGCCCGGACGCGAAGTAGACGAGGTCGGTCGAGCACAGCCCGACGTCGGTGACGTCGGCGCCGGCGAGCGTTGCGCCCTCTGTGAACGCGGCGACGAGCGCGGGCGACGAAGGCCGCATGTCGTGGCCGACGACGACGGAAGTCGCGCCGGTGAAGTGCGCGAACGCATTCCCGATGCGCCGGACGAGGGCCTCGTCGATCTCGTCCGGATAGATCCCGCGAACGTCGTAGGCCTTGAAGATGGTGTCGAGCGACACGAGCAACGGCTCCCCTGCTCTCGGCCCAAAGGATGCAGTGTGACTGGGCCGGAGGCGGCGGTCATGGTAGCGCCGGTGCCGGTTCCTCTCGATCTGGTGGCGGTGGTTCGGCGCTCGGGTCGTCGCGACCGTCGCCGTCGGGCTCGTGGACGCTCGGAGCGAAGTATGGGCCGCTCAGCGCGTCATCGTCGTCTTCGGCCCCGGGCTCGTCGGCGATCTCGGGCTCGGCCGCGTAGCGCCGCAGCTTCTTCCAGAACGCGAGCACGAACAGGCCGGCGATGCCGAGCAGCGTGAGGAAGCGGCCCAGCCAATCGACGCCGGTCAGCCCATAGGTGAGGGTCACTTCGTTCTCGGTCGGGACGACGACCATCAGGTTGGGCGCGAGCCGGTACGGGCCCTCGGCCCCGCTGACCTCCCAGTTCGGGAAGTACGATGCCTTGACCACGACCGGGACGCCGACCTCGTCGACAGTGAACGAGATGTGGTCGGGCTCTTCTTCGACGTTGGTGACGTCGACGTTGGGCAGCCGCTCGCGCGGCGCGTCGGCGAGGTCGTCGGCGTCCATCCGCACCCACTCCTCGGGACCGTCAGCCGCCCACGGCGTGTCGAGTAGCTCCTCGGTGCCCCACCAGCGCGCGGCGTCGCACTCCCACTTGCCCATCTCGGGATCCTTGGTCCCTTCGGGTGGCGGCTCGACGTCGAAGCACTCGGCGCGCGTTCCCGCCGCGGTCTGGGCGACAACGGGTTGGTATCGCAACCCTTCGACGAGATCGGAGTCGGCGACTTCGTACACGCGCCAGCCCTTGGGGTCGGCGCCGTCTGCGTCGGGAATCGTGGTGACGAGCTCGAGATCGGGGTGCGCGTCGGCCTTCGCCTGCGCTTCGGGCGTCCACGTCATGTAGTAGCGGACGCCGAGTTGTTGGAGGTGCTTCACGCCGCGGTCGAAGTCTTCGGCCAGCGTGCCGTAGTCGAGACCGCGCACCGGGTTCGACGGATGCTCGGCCAGCTCCGCGACAGTGAGGAAGTGATAGTCCGTCGTACCCGACGACTCGAAGTAGAGACCTTCCATCGAGCCGATGCAGCCGTCGGTGTAGTACGGCAGCAGCTCGAGCGCGAGCGACGTGCCGTAGGTGTTGATCGGGTCGCCTTCCATCGACGACGGTTCCCATAGCGCGCGACCGCACGGAAGGTCGCCCATCGTCGTCATGATGCTCTCGAACTCGGGCCAGGCTGGCTTCTTTTCGTAGCCCGCAAAGTTCCACGCGGCCCAACCCTCGATTGCGATCCTGGAACTGTTGTCGCGCGCGTCCCACGCGCGGTTGAGCCCGAAGATCCCCGCGAGGATGACGAAGGCCGAGAGCGCGGCCGTCGTGACG
>JBEVDP010000353.1:0-5496 GCA_040513235.1 Acidimicrobiia bacterium
AACTACGCCGAAGAGGATCCGGGATACCTCGCGATCGTCGATCCCGACGGGACCGAGCACCGGGCGGGCGAGGTGCTGGCCCGCGCCAACCAGGTCGTGCACGCGCTGCGTAGTCTCGGGATGGAGCGCGGCGACACCGTCGCAGCCGTGCTGCCCAACGGGTCGAACCCGTTCCACGTCTATCTCGCGGCGTTGCAGGCCGGCTTCTACTACGTGCCGATCAACTACCGGCTCTCGCCGCCCGAGGTCGCGTACATCCTCCAGGACTCCGACGCCAAGGTGTTCATCAGCCACGAGCGCTATGCCGCGCTCGCGAGCGCGGCAGCCGAAGAGGCCGGCATCGCGCCCGAGAACCGGCTGGCTCACGGGTCGATCCCCGGCTTCCGCTCGTTCGCCGAACTCGTCGACGCGCAGCCGGCCACCAAGCCCGAGAACCGCGCGACCGGCGCGGCGATGCACTACACGTCGGGTACGACCGGCAAGCCCAAGGGCGTGAAGCGCGCGCTGGCCGAGCTCGATCCCGACACGACGGCGGAGCTGTTCACCTTCCTGTTGAACCTGTTCGGCATCACCGCGGGCGGCGACAACGTGCACCTGTGTACCTCGCCGAACTACCACACGGCCGTCACGACGTTCGCGGGCAATGCGCTCCACGCCAAGCACACCGTCGTGTTCATGGACCGGTGGGACCCCGAAGAAGCGCTGCGGCTCATCGAGCGATACCGCTGCACCCACACGCACATGGTGCCGACGCAGTTCATCCGCATGTTGCAGCTGCCCGACGACGTGCGCGCCAAGTACGACGTGTCGTCGATGAAGTGGGCGATCCATGCGGCCGCGCCGTGCCCAGTCGACACGAAGCGCAAGATGCTCGAGTGGTGGGGCCCGGTGATCTGGGAGTACTACGCCGCGACCGAAGGCGGCGGCACGCTCGCGCCGCCCGACGAGTGGATCAAGTACCCCGGCACCGTCGGCCGCGCGTGGCCGAACGCGACGTTGAAGATCACCGACGACGATGGCGTGGAGCAGCCCGTCGGCACGCCGGGCACCGTCTGGATGCGGATGGGCGCCGGTCGCAGCTTCGAGTACAAGGGCGACTCGGAGAAGACCAACAAGTCGCACGACGCCGAGGGCTTCTTCACCGTCGGCGACGTCGGATACTTCAACGAGGACGGCTACCTGTTCCTCTGCGACCGCAAGAGCGACATGATCATCGCCGGCGGCGTGAACATCTACCCGGCCGAGATCGAGAGCGCGATCCACGAGCACCCGCAGGTCGCCGACGTCGCGGTGTTCGGCGTCCCCGACGAAGACATGGGAGAGCAGATCAAGGCTGTCGTCGAGCCGATCGAAGGTGTCGCCGCCGACGAGGCGCTGCGCGCGTCGATCATGGAGCACATCCAGGGCAAGCTCGGGAAGTACAAGTGGCCGCGTACGATCGACTTCATGGACGAGCTGCCCCGCGAGCCCACCGGCAAGTTGTTGAAGCGCAAGCTGCGCGACCCCTACTGGGAAGGCCGCGAGCGCGCCATCTGACCGCAAGAGAACGACCATGCGTCACTCAGCCGTACTCCGTACGGCTGAGTGACGCATGGGCACCACCAGGCACGACGAAGGATTTGTCTTGGCCGAGACCATCACGGTCCACCACCAGCTCGAATATCCCGGCGGGTACACCCGCTCCACGGGTCCGGTCGTCGGACGCTTTCTCACCGGGTTGCGCGACGGCGAACTGTTGGGCGTGCGCCTGAGCGACGGGCGTGTGCTCGTGCCGCCGACGGAGTACGACCCCACCACGAGCGCCGAAGTCGCGAGCGAGGGCGACCACTGGGTGACGCTCGGCCCCGCGGGCCGAGTGCAGTCGTGGACGTGGGTGGCGGAACCGCGCCCGGGCAAGCACGCGCTGACAAAGCCGTTCGCGTTCGCGCTCATCCGGCCCGATGGTGCCGACACCGCGCTCCTGCACATGGTCGACTGCGGATCGCCGGACGCGATCACCGTCGGTTTGCGCGTCGCGCCGCGCTGGCGGGCCGAGCGTGCCGGTCACATCACCGACATCGAAGCGTGGGAACCGCTCGGCGACGGCGAAGAACCGCACCCCGCGCCCTTGCGCGTTCCCGAGGAAGGCGAACAGCCTGTCACCGGCATCGTTTCCGCGTTCACGCTCGAGTACGAACTCAACGCCGGGCAGGCGGTGAGCCAGTACCTGTTCGGCTTGGCCGAAGGCAGGATCATCGGCGGGAAGGCACCGAACGGGACCGATGTCTACGCCGCATCGCGTGGGACCGACCCGAAAACTGGCGAGCCGACGACGATCGAGGTCGACGTGCAGGACTCGGGTGTGGTGACGACCTTCTGCATCGTCAACATCCCGGGCCTGTCGGAGCTTGCACCCGAGATCCCGTTCGCGTCCGCGCAGATCCTGCTCGACGGCGCCGATAACACGTTCTTCGGATTGATTCGCGGCGTCCCGGTCGACGACGTGCGCATGGGGATGCGCGTGAAGGCCAAATGGGCCGACGAGCTGAAGGCCGATCACACCTCGATCCTCTGGTGGGAACCCACCGGCGAACCCGATGCCGACTACGCCAGCTACAAGGACTACCTGTGATGCGCGACGTCGCGGTTGTTTCGTTCGCGTACTCGGCCGTTGCAAAAGATGTGTTGCACAACGAAGTCGAGATGATCGTGCCGGTCGTGCGCGAAGCCGTCGCCGTGTCGGGCATTCCGAGGGAAGACCTCGGGTTCGTGTGCTCGGGAAGTCTCGACTACCTCCAGGGCGGGCCGTTCGCGTTCGTCATGGGGCTCGACGGCGTGGGCGCGTGGCCGCCGAAGCGTGAGAGCCACGTCGAGATGGACGCGGCCTGGGCGCTGTACGAAGCCTGGGTTGCGATCCAGACCGGCGAGGTCGACAGCGCGCTCGTGTACGGCTTCGGCAAGAGCTCGACCGGGGACCTGCACGAGATCATGACGCTACAGACCGACCCGTACTACGTGGCGCCGCTCTGGCCTTCGATGGTCGACATGGCCGCGCTACAGGCGACCGCGTATCTCGACGCCGCCGGTTTCGACGAAACCAATCTCGCGGAGGTCGCGGTGCGCTCGCAGCGCAACGGTACGTCAAACGCGCACGCGGTACGGGCCGCGGGTGACGCCACCATTGACTCGGTGCTCGCGGAACCGGTCACGCACCATCCGTTGCGCGACGCCGACATCGCACCAATCACCGACGGTGCGGCGGCGATCGTGCTGGCCGCAGGTGACCTCGCCCGGTCGGTGTGTGCGCGACCGGCGTGGATTCGCGGTATCGAGCACCGCATCGAAGCGCACGGTCTCGGTGTGCGTGACCTCACCCGTTCCGAGTCGACCGAGCTCGCAGCACGCGCCGCGGGGATCGACGAGTTCCCGCTCGACGTCGTCGAGCTGCACGCCCAGTTCAGCCACGAGGAGCTGATCCTCGCCGATGCGCTCCGCCTCGACGGCGAGACCGACATCAACCCGTCCGGTGGCCCGCTTGCGGCGAACCCGGTGATGAGCACCGGCCTCATCCGCATCGGCGAGGTCGCGCGCCGCATCACCGCGGGTGAAGCAGAACGCGGACTCGCACACGCGTCGAGTGGTCCGTGCTTGCAACAGAACCTGGTGTGCATTCTGGAGGCCGAGTGATGGCTGGGAATCGTGTAGCAGTCATCGGCGTCGGGCAGACCGCGCACCGCACCGCACGCAAGGACGTGTCGATGGCCGGCCTCGTGCGCGAAGCCGCGGTCGAAGCACTCGAAGACGCGGGCATGACGTGGTCGGATATCGACGCGGTCGTGATCGGCAAGGCACCCGACATGTTCGAGGGCGTCGCGATGCCCGAGCTGTACCTTGCGGACGCGCTCGGCGCGGTCGGCAAGCCGATGATGCGCGTTCACACCGCGGGTTCGGTCGGCGGTTCGACGTCGATCGTCGCGGCCAAGCTCGTCGCCGCGGGTGTACACGAGCGGGTGCTCACCGTCGCGTACGAGAAGCAGTCGGAGAGCAACGCGACATGGGGCCTGTCGGTGCCGATGCCGTTCCAGGCACCGCTGGTTGCCGGTGCGGGTGGCTACTTCGCGCCACTCATCCGTGCCTACATGTATCGCTCGGGCGCGCCGCGCCACATCGGCCACCTGGTCGCGGTGAAAGACCGCCGGGCGGCGCTGCGCAATCCGAAAGCGCACTTGCACCTGCCCGACATCGACTTGAAGACAGTCGAGGAATCGTTTCTCCTGTGGGATCCGCTGCGCTACCTCGATGTTTGCCCGTCGTCCGACGGCGCGATGGCGCTCGTGCTCGGCAGTGAGCAGGTCGCCGACGCCGCACCGAACCCGCCCGCGTGGATCCACGGCATGGCAATGCGGAGCGAGCCAACGATGTTCGCGGGCCGCGACCAAGTGAACCCGCAGGCCGGACGCGACTGCGCGAAGGACCTCTACGCGCAGGCCGGGATCTCCAACCCGCGCGAGGAGTTCGATGCGGCGGAGGTCTACGTACCGTTCTCGTGGTACGAGCCGATGTGGCTCGAGAACCTCGGATTCTGCGCGGAGGGCGACGGCTGGAAGCTCACCGAGGCCGGCGCGACTGCACCCGACGGCGACATCCCGTGGAATCCGTCGGGCGGCGTGTTGTCGTCGAATCCGATCGGCGCATCGGGCATGGTCCGCTTCGGCGAAGCCGCGCAGCAGGTGCGCGGCCGCGCCGGCGACTACCAGGTCGAGCTGAAGACCGGCAAAGCGCTCGGCCAGGCCTACGGCGGCGGCTCGCAATTCTTCTCGATGTGGGTCGTCGGGCGCGACAAACCCTGAATCACTGACGGGCGCCGACAGCGTTCGCTCGTAGCCTGGCGCCATGAGCAACGCGAAGCCCGATCCGATTCCCGAGGGTTACGGCACGGTGACGCCCTGGATCGCGACGCGTGACACGGCGCGCTTGTTGGACTTCCTCAAGGCGGCGTTCGACGCCGTTGAACTCTCGCGGTTAGAGGTCGATGCCGGCGGGGAAGCGGGCGCGGTCGCGATCGGACATGCCGAGGCACGCATCGGGACGTCGATCGTGATGATGTTCGATTCTCCGTTCGCAGTGGACACGCCGGCGCTGCTGCGGCTCTACGTCGCCGACGCCGACTCCACGTTCCGCCGCGCGGCTGAAGCCGGAGCGACGCCGGTGACCGAGGTTACGGAGCTCGCGTTCGGCGACAAGGTGGGACGGGTGCGGGACCCGTTGGGCAACGTCTGGTGGATCCAGGAACGCGTCGCGGAACTCAGCCCCGAAGAGATGGGCGCGCGGTTCGCCGACCCTGCATTCGGTGCGGCCATGGAGTACGTCCAGACGTCGCTGCGCGATGGGCTGGCTAAGAACGCTTGACGTCGCCGCGCTGGAACAGCGCGAGCGCGTACCCGTCGGGGTCGCGGACGACGAACTCGGTGTGGCTGGCGGCCTCGATGAACGTCGGCTCGCTCTCGACCTCGGCCT
>JBEVDP010000354.1:0-5181 GCA_040513235.1 Acidimicrobiia bacterium
TAGCCGTCGTCGCCGCGCACCCGCTGGTCGCCACCGGAGCAGAACGCTTCCGGTCCGTCGCCCGTGAAGATGATCACGCCGACCTCCGGGTCGTCGCGTGCGATTTCGAACGCGTCGCGCAACTCGAAGAGCGTGCGGGGCCGGAACGCGTTGCGCACCTCCGGCCGACAGATCGTGATCTTGGCGATCCCGTCTGCGGTCTCGTAGGTCACGTCGGTCCAGCCGTCGGGCGTGGCGGGCTTCCACTCGGCGCCCGGACGGATCACGATCTCGGCGGCCATTGAGGTTTCCTCCGATTGTGGGAGTGATCACTCCAACGATTTAGGCTAGCGAGCGTGCCCGGCCCCGACGAATCCGCGGTCGTCGCCGCGCTCCTCCCCGGGCCCGCGCTCGCCGACGCGGTCATGGCCGCGTGGGCCGCGGGCGAGACGATCCTGGCGATGAACCCCGCCGCACCCGCGGCCGAGATCGAGCGGCTGCTCGCGCGGCTCCGGCCGACCCACTTCTGCGACGGCGAGGGCCGGCGCGCGCGCACCGACGGCGTGCCCGCCCCCGCCGGCACCGCCGCCATCGTGGTGACGTCCGGGACCACGGGCGAGCCCAAGGGTGTCGAGTTGACGCGCGCGGGCATGGAGGTGATGGGCCGTAGTTACACCGCCGGCCTCGACGCGGGACCCGGCGACCGGTGGCTCGCGTGTCTGCCGCTGCATCACGTCGCCAGCCTCGGAGTGCTCGCGCGCGCGTACGTCACCGGCCTGGCCTGGACGGTGCACGACGGCTTCGACATCGAGCGCGTCGCGGCGTCGCCGCGGGCGGAGGGAACCACGATGGTGTCGGTCGTGCCGACGACGTTGCGCCGCCTGCTCGACGCGGGTGCGCCGATGCACGAGTACCGGCGGGTGATCGTCGGCGGGGCGCCAATTCCCGAAGCGTTGCGGACGCGGGCGGAGTCGCGCGGCGTCGTCGTCGTCGACGCATACGGCATGACCGAGGCGTGGGGCGGTTGGGCACTCGACGGCATCCCGATCGCGGGAGCCGAGGGCGCGGTCGCACCCGACGGCGAGGTGCTCGTGCGCGGCGCCATCGTGATGCGCGGCTATCGCCTCGACATCGAGCAGACGGCCGAGGTGCTAGAAGACGACGGCTGGTTGCACACGGGCGACATCGGCGAGATCGTCGACGGCCGCGTGCGAGTCACCGACCGCAAACGCGACATCGTCATCACGGGCGGCGTGAACGTGAGCCCGACGGAGGTCGAGAACGTGCTCGGCCACTACCCGGGCGTCGCCGATGTGTGCATCATCGGCGTGCCCGACGAGGAGTGGGGCGAGCGCGTCGTCGCCTACGTCGTCTCCGACGACGCGCCTACGGTCGCCGACCTGCGCGCGTTCGCACGCCAGCAACTCTCGGCTGCGAAGCTGCCGCGCGAAGTGCGCGTCGTCAGCGAGATCCCGCGCAGCGGCAGCGGCAAGGCGCTGCGCCGGTTGCTGCGCGACTAGGTCGTCCGCCGCGACATCAGATGTCGTGCCCGGATACCAATCCCGGTCGTCCGCCGCGACATCACATGTCGCGAATCGCGACGCTAGCGCCTTCTCAGCGAGTCCCAAGTCGACACTCGGTCGATCCACAGGAACGGTTGGGATCGTGGCGCATGTCCAACCGCCGCTGGTACCGCCGCCCCCTGACGTGGATCGCCGCTGTGGGCGTGACCGCCGTGCTCGTCGCCGTCGTCGCGCCCTACGTGTACATCAACTTCGTCCAAGGCAATCCGCCGGCACCGCTGGCATTCGCCGAGACCGTAACCGCCGCGGCATCTGACGCCGGCACTACGGCCGAAGCGTCACTCGACGGATCGTGGACCGTCACCGACGGAAGCGAGGCGGGATATCGGGTCGACGAGGTGCTCTTCGGGCAGGACACCGAGGCGGTCGGCCGCACGACCGATGTGACCGGCGAACTGGAGGTGAGCGGCACGACCATCAACGCCGCGTCGTTCACCGTCGACCTCACGACCGTCGAGAGCGATGAGGGCAACCGCGACAAGCAGTTCCGCGACCGGATCATGGAGACCGATACGTATCCGACGGCGACCTTCGTCCTCACCGAGCCGGTCACCCTCGATGCGATACCCGCCGACCTCGAAGAGACCACGGTGACCGTGACCGGCGACCTCACCGTGCACGGTGCCACCCAGTCGGTCACGTTCGACGTGCTTGCTCGCCGCAACGGCACGACGATCGAGGTCGACGGCACGATCGCCGTCGACTTCGCCGACTACAACATCCCCGATGCGAGCTTCGGCCCCGCCACCGTGCAGGACCACGGCGAGATCGAGTTCCTGCTCACGTTCGAGCCGACGGCCTGAGGCACGTCACCGAGCCGAGGAAGCGGACCGTGCGGGTCGGCGCACCCGCGAACAGGTCGGCGGTCGACGTGGTCAACCACTGCCGGATCTCCTCGCGAGGCGTGCCGTTCTCGACCGGGACCACGCATGTGCTGAGCGTGAGCTGGTAGTCGACGAACTCGGTTTGGGTCATCTCGATGTCGTCGCCGTAGAACTCGTCGCCGACTTTCTCGAAGTCCATCGGTACACCCGCGCGCGGGTCGCCGACCTGCAACGTGCGCGGCGGGAGCGGATAGCGCTTCAAGGCCAGGCTCGCCCACGTCGTGAACTCGGGCACGTCGACCATCTCCCCGATGAAGTAGTGGTCGTACAACGCGATCCAGCCGTCGTCCCGCAGAATCCGCTTCGCCTCCGCGAAGAAACGATCCTGATCGAACCAGTGCACACCCGAGCTGACTGTGATCCCGGCGAACGTCGCATCAGGAAACGGCAATCGCTCGGCTTCGGAACGCACATAGGCGATGCCCGAGGCGCGCGGCGCGACCGCGAGCATCTCCGGCGATCGGTCCGCTGCGATCACGAACCGCGCCCGCTCACGCAACGCCGTCGCCGACATTCCCGTCCCGCACGCGAGATCGAGCGCGCAGTCGACGTCGGTGACTTCGAGCAGCGCGAGGGCGCGGGCCAACGTCCGCAGGTGGTGGTACGGGCGGCCGCGCTGGTACAAGCGGCCGACCTCCGAAGCGGCAAAGGGATTGTCGGGTCGCCCGGCCGTGGTCATCGTGCGATCATCCCACGATGCGCGTCGCCGATCTGCCCACCCCCGCCCTCGTGATCGACAGCGAAGCGTTCGCGTTCAACCTCGACACGATGGCGGCCGCGCGTCCCGGCCGGACCCTGCGCCCGCACGTGAAGGCCACGAAGTGCACTGCGCTCGCACGGGAACAAGCCGCCCGCGGTCACATGGGTTTCACTGCCGCGACACCGCGCGAGATCGTCGGCCTCGCCGCGGCCGGTCTTCGTGACGACCTGTTGCTCGCGAACCAGACCGTCGACCCTGAGCGGCTGCGCGCGATGGCCGAGTGCGGCGCGCGGGTCACGGTCGCGGTCGACTCCCCAGAGACGGTCGACGCGGCCGCGGGCAATGGCATCCGCGAGGTCTTGATCGACGTGAACGTCGGCATGCCGCGCTGCGGCTGTGCACCGGAAGCGGCGGGCGCGCTCGCCGACCACGCCCGCGCCCGCGACCTCACCGTGCGCGGCGTGATGGGGTACGAGGGTCATGTCGTCGGCCTCGACGACCGCGCCGAGCGGGTCGAGAAGACCACCGCGGCGATGTTCCGACTCGAAGAGGCACACAACGCGGTCGGCGGCGACGTGATCTCGGCCGGCGGTACCGGCACCTACGACATCAACGAACTCGCGACCGAGATCCAAGCCGGCTCGTACTCGTTGATGGACACTGCCTACGCGAAGCTCGACGTGCCGTTCAGTTACGCGCTGCGGGTCGTGGCAACCGTCGTGCACGCCAACGCCAAGTTCGCGGTCGCCGATTGTGGGTTGAAGGCCTTGTCGTTGGATCACGGCAACCCCGACGTCGAGAACGCCGCCGTGTGGTTCTGCTCGGACGAGCACGTGACCTTCGCGCCGCGCGCGGCGGTGCGGGTCGGCGAGCGCGTCCTGGTGGTCCCCGCGCATGTCGACCCGTCGATTGCACTCCACGAATGCATGTACCTCGCCGACGGCCCAACGCTGGACGCGGACGTCGTCGATCGGTGGCCGGTCGACCTGCGCGGTTGGGGCGCCTGAGGCGAGCGCCGGCGCGGCGGGTATCCCGCCGAGCAGCGAGCCGGGGGCCGAGCGCCCCGCGCCGCAGGCGCAAGAGCCGACAAGGGCCGCTACGGTGCCGGCCTGATGGACACTGAACTCTCCCGCCTCGACGCCACCGCCCAAGCTGAACTCGTGCGCCGCGGCGACGCGTCACCCACCGAACTCGTCGACGCCGCGATCGCGCGCGTCGAGAAGTTGAACGGTGAGTTGAACGCGGTGACCCACCCGCTGTTCGACCGCGCTCGCACCGCCGCCAACGGCCCGCTCCCCGACGGCCCGTTCCGCGGCGTGCCGATCGTGGTGAAGGATCTCGACGGCACGCTTGCGGGCGCGCCGTACCACGCCGGGAACCGCGCGTTGCAGGCGGCGGGCTACGTCGCGACGCGCACCTGCTATCTGTTCGAGAAGCTCGAGCACGCCGGGTTCGTCATCATCGGCAAGACCAACACGCCGGAGTTCGGTTTGCTGCCCGTTGCCGAACCGCAGGCCTATGGACCGACGCGGAACCCGTGGAACGCGCAGCACACGTCGGGCGGCTCGAGCGGTGGTTCCGCGGCCGCGGTCGCGAGTGGCATGGTGCCGGTCGGCCACGCCGGAGACGGCGGCGGGTCGATCCGCATTCCGTCGAGCATGTGCGGCCTGTTCGGCTTGAAGCCCTCGCGCGGACGCGTTTCGCTCGGGCCCGACGAGAGCGAACACTGGGCCGGCCTCGTCGTGCGGCACGTCGTCAGCCGCAGTGTGCGCGACAGCGCGGCGGTCCTCGACGTCCTCGAGGGCTACATGCCCGGCGACTTCTACACCGCGCCACCCCCGACACGCGCGTACGCGATCGAGGTCGGCGAAGATCCCGGTCGGTTGCGCATCGGCCTACGAACCGAAGCGACAGGTGGGCTCGCGGCGACCGATCCCGAGTGCGTCACCGCCGTGGAGGACGCGGCTCGGTTGCTCGAATCGCTCGGACATACGGTCGAGGTCGCGTCTCCGGCTGCGCTCGACGAGGCTTCACT
>JBEVDP010000355.1:0-3724 GCA_040513235.1 Acidimicrobiia bacterium
GGAGAGGCGTTCCGACCTGGTATCACGATGGAATCATCTGCACCGGCGAGACGTACAAGAGCATCGTGAAGATGACCTTCGCCAAGGGAGCAGCGCTGAAGGATCCTTCGGGCCTCTTCAACTCCAGCCTTGACGGGAACACCAGGCGTGCCATCGACTTCCACGAGGGCGAGAAGATAAACGCGAAGGCGTTGAAGGCTCTCGTTCGTGCCGCGGTGGCACTGAACGAGTCCAAAGCGAAGCGCTGATCCGCTGCGTCGTTCCTCGCCGGCTCGGCCCTCTCACTCCGAGTCGTCGGTTGACTCGGTGCTCTCAGTCGTTGTGCTCTCAGTCGTCGTGCTCTCGGTGGTCGTCGGTGTCGTGAGCGATGCCTTCGCCGCTTCGAGCGCGTCTTCGAGCGCGTTCAGAGTGGCGGGATCGACGATGCCCGTCGGCTCGATACCCAGATCACTCTGCAGTTCCGCGATCGCGGCGCCGAGTTCCTCCGACCACACGCCGTCGATCGGCCCGTCCCAGTACCCGAGCACCTTCAGCGCACCCTGTATTGCTGCGTTGTGCGTCGCCTCACCCGACGCCGCAGTATCGACTTGGTCCTGCACAGCTGCTTCGAGTGCACGCTCGGTGGGGCCGTCGAGGAGTCCGGTTACGGGAAGCCCCGCCTCCTCCTGCAGCGCCTCGACGGCCTCCACCGTCCCCGGCCCGTATATGCCGTCGATCTCCCCGGTGTAGTAGCCCGCGACCTGGAGTGCGGTCTGCAATGCGGCCGTGTAGTCGACCACCGCCGTAATCGCCTGGGCGCGTTGCTCGTCATCGATGCACCCGGCATTGACGAACAGTCGGAGCCAGGCAACCTGAACTGCGAACGATGCCGACACGAACCCCACCGCGGCTTCGGTCAACGGCGTCGTGTCGTCGATACCTTCGACCGTCTCGGCGAACTCGGTCTCGGCTTGCTCGACGCGGTTCACCACGTCCTCCGGGACCGGAGGTGCAGTCATTGCGGTGGTCACGGTTTCGGAGGCGGGTGGGACTGCCTCCGTGGACTCCGAAGCCTCCGCGGCGCGGGCAGCGTCGAGCTCTGCCGCCGCGGCGGTCAGTTCGTCGTTGGCGGCGGCGAGTTGCTCGCGCGCCTCGATGGCCGCATCGGCGCTGCTGCCGGCCTCCGCCCGAGCCTGCTGCAGATCGCTGGCACCCGTACGTACGTCACCGACGGTAACGGCCTTGTCATCGATGATCTGCCCGTACCGGTCGAGCACCGTGATGAGATCGGTGCTTTCGGCGCAGAACGCGTCGCGGGCGCTGGTGAACGCAGCTTCGGCGTCGTTCACCGCGGTTTCGGCGGTCTCGACGCGTGCCTCGGCGCGCGCGACAGACGTGTTCGCCGAGTCGGTCGTGGCGTCGTCGTCGTCGTCACCGCCGCAGGCTCCGAGCAACGCCACCACGATCAACATGCCGATGAACCGCCGCATCCCAACCTCCGTCGTCGCACCCGTCAACGCGTTCCTAGCCGCCCCGTTCTCGTCGCGCGCGGATGCACCGCCGCGGTGGGGCGCGACACGCGGCGCGAAGTTCTCGATCTGGTCGGATCCACGCTGTTGCCGGTCGCATGGTCCGGCAGCGCTTCGAGCACCTGAGTGCAGGCGCGCCCGATGGCAAGGGCGGGCTGCGCTCAGGGCTTACGGGCAACGATGCTCGTGAATCCGATGAAGCCGAAGAACTCGTCGGCTTCGGCTCGACGTCGGGCCTCCGCCTTCAGCGCCGCGCAGAGGTCTGGCCCGATACGTCCGAACGACGCGAGTGCATCAGCTCCGCGGTCGACGAGCGTCAACATGTATTCCGGCTCGGACGTTTGCAGGTATCCGTAGCTCCTCGAACCCGCGATCTCGAACGCAAGGGACCGCAGCATCGTCGGCAATCGGCGCACGAGCCAGGCATCGTTGATGAATGCGGATTTCACGGCTTCGATGCACTCCTGAAGCGGATCGATGTCGCCGAGGGCGACGGTGATCGTCGCGTAGTCACCGTCGAAGGCAGCGAGCGTGCCGCCGGGACGCAGCACCCGGAACGCCTCGGCGAGCAGCCGACCGGGATCGGGAACGTGGCACAGCGTCGTATGCAAGACGATCACGTCGAACTCGTCGTCTCCAAAGCGCAGCGATCGACCGTCACCCTGCTCGAACTCGATGTTCGTCTTCGCGGCCGCCAGCTCACGAGCCTTGGAGACGAAGACCGGAGACGGATCGATCCCGACCGCTTCGGCGACTTCCGGCCGATCAGCGAGGGCGCGGGTTACCGCACCGGTCCCAGATCCGATCTCCAGCACCCGGGCGTCCGGTGGGAACTCGATCTTCGATAGGTACGAGTCGAGCATCGCGCGCTGTTGCGGATCGGCGGCTCGCAACTCCAAGATGCCGGCGAGACGCTCCTGCATCTCGACATCGACGTCCGCAATCGTGGCATAAACATCGGGCAAGGCGGCCTCCTGCTGCCCGACAGGATCGCTCAGCGTAAGCCGCGACGCGCGGGCACACCACTCAAACGACGGTGCTGAGGTGCAGCACAGCCGGTGTCGGCGCGTCGAACGGATGCCGGAAGGTGACCGGCGAGCTCTGGTCGACGGTCACCGGGTCGCCGTCGACTGTCGTTCGTGTCGTCACCGCGTGCCAGCTCGCGGCGTAGCGGCCAGGCTCGACAACGAGGGTGAACTCGGTGCCGTCGTCCGGCTGCAACACGAGGTACTCGACACCGGGGTTCGCCAGGGCATAGCCCGTCGACGCGAGTTCACCGCGCGGCTCCATCCGCGCGAGGTCGACGCGCTCGGCGAGCGTTCGGGTGTCGCCCGCGGCATTGCGCGCCGGTTCGAGCGCGGCGTACGGCGGCGCGCCAGGCGGCGGCTCGGCCGGATCGATGCCGGCGACGATGCCGAGGTCGTACAGAATCGGGTTGTGGCCGCGGAGCAGCGACTTCCAGGCCCAGAGCGCGTCCACTCCGAACGGCGAGTAGTGGTCGTTGTCGGAGAGCACGACCTTCGTGCCGTCGTTCGCGGGTGGGTCGGAAAGCCATCGACTCTCCCCCGGGACTGCCGTGTCTTCGTCGAAACCCGGTGAGATCCATTCCGCCGGGCTCGCCCACACCGGGTCGTTCGCGGCGCGTTGGTCGGCGACCGGGAAGAGGAAGGTCATGCCGATCGGGTGCGCGTCGTAGCCCCGGCCGCGCTCGTACTCCTTCACGGTTTCGATGACCCAGTACTGCCACTGCGTGGTGTCACCGATCGGAGTGTCGATGACGGTGCCATCGCCCATGTCCACGGAGTCGGCGTCCATGCCCGACGACTCGTTCGCAACTTCGTAGAGCACATTCGGTAGGTCGTGCACCGTGTCGACGACTTTGCGGATGTAGTTCTCCTGCAACGCTTGAATCTTCGGGTCGAGCGGGAGCACTTGGTAGTCGACGATTGAAGCAATCGCGATGTCGTTGATGTTGTTGCGCGCGTGGAACGGATGTCCCTCGACGTTGTCGGGCACTTCGGTGAGATGGAGGCTGAAACCCTCGAAGAGCATCACCGACACGTAGATGCCTCGCCCGCCCGCCGCGATGACGCGATCGCGCAAACGTTGGAAGTACCCGTCGTCGAACTGTGCCAGGTCGAACTCGGGCTTGCCGTCTTTCGCTTCGCCCGGACCTGTGCGTGGCCACGGCTGCGGCGTCATGCAGAAGTGCACGT
>JBEVDP010000356.1:0-4860 GCA_040513235.1 Acidimicrobiia bacterium
CTTCCCCGAAGGGTGGCGCGCGCTCGGCCTCAACGGCGCGCAGATCGTGTTCAACCCGTCGGCGACGTCGCGCGGACTCAGCGCGTATCTCTGGAAGCTCGAACAGCCCGCGTCGGCGGTTGCCAACGAGTACTACATCGGCGCCATCAATCGGGTCGGCATCGAAGACCTCGGCGACAACGACTTCTACGGCACGAGCTACTTCGTCGACCCCGAAGGCAAGTTCGTCGGTGAAGTCGGCGACGGAAACGAAGCCGAGGTGATCGTGCGCGACCTCGACATGGAACTGCTCGCCGAAGTGCGGAACCGGTGGGCCTTCTACCGCGACCGTCGCCCTGACGCCTACGAAGGACTCGTTCAACCGTGAGTGAGACGTCGGTGGAGCGACCGGAGGGGAGCGGAGCCGGGAGTCGACCCATGAACATGCTTGATCGCCATCGGGCGGTCATGCCGAAGTGGCTCGCGCTGTACTACGACGAACCCATCGAGTTGGTGCGAGGAGAGGGCCGGCACGTCTTCGACGCGGACGGCAACCAATACCTCGACTTCTTCGGGGGCATCCTCACCACCATCTCCGGGCACAACGTTGCCGAGATCGTCGACGCGGTCCGCGAGCAGGCGGGCAAGCTGCTGCACAGTTCGACGCTGTACCTCAGCGCGCCGCTGGTGGAAATGGCCGAGAAGCTGTCGGCTCTGTCGGGGATCCCTGACGCCAAGGTGTTCTTCACCACGTCCGGCACGGAAGCGAACGAAGCCGCGCTGCTCATGGCGACGAGTTACCGGCGCAGCAACCAGGTCCTCGCGCTGCGCAACAGCTACCACGGCCGCTCGTTCGGCACCGTCGCGATCACCGGCAATCGGTCGTGGTCACCCACGAGCTTGTCCGGTCTGCAAGTCACGTTCGTGCACGGCGGCTACCGCCTGCGCAGCCCGTTCCGGGCGCTCGACGACGACGCGTACGTCGACGCGTGCGTTCAGGATCTGCGAGACATCGTCGACATGTGTACGAGCGGTGACGTCGCCTGCATGATCGCCGAGCCCATCCAAGGTGTCGGCGGGTTCGCGACCCCACCCGACGGTTTCTTCGGTGCGATGGGCAAGGTGCTCTCCGAACACGGCATCCTCTTCATCGCCGACGAGGTGCAGACCGGCTTCGGCCGCACCGGCGATCACTTCTGGGGATTCCAGGCGCACGGCATGACACCCGACCTCGTCACGCTGGCGAAGGGTGTCGGCAACGGGCTCGCGCTGGGCGCCGTGATCGGCCGGGCGGACGTGCTCGACAGCGTGCCCGCCAACAGCATCTCGACCTTCGGTGGCAACCCGCTCGCGTGTGCGGGCGCGCTCGCCAACCTCGAGTACCTGCTGTCGAACGACTTGCAGGGCAACGCGCGCAAGCAGGGCGAGGTGCTCGGATCCGCGCTGAAGCACTTGGCCGACAAGTACCCGTTCATCGCCGAGGTGCGCGGCCGCGGGCTCATGCTCGCGATCGAACTGTGCGTGCCCGGCACCGACGGCCGCCTCGGCGGGCCGGAACCGTGGCCCGCGGGCGCGACCGCGTTCATGGAAGCAACCCGCGCGCGCGGCCTGCTCGTCGGCAAGGGCGGGCTCTACGGCAACGTGTTGCGCATCGCGCCGCCGCTCAGCGTCACCGACGACGAGGTCGCGGCTGCGATCGAGATCATGACGGCGGCGGCGGCCGACGTCGCCAGAGGTGAGGACTAGCGGCGCAGGTAGCCTGCGCCGCCCGAACCGGGGTCCGAGCGGCCCCCTGAGCGGAGTGAAGAGGGAGCGAGGCATGACCACGCTGATCCGCAACGGGATGGTCATCTCGCCGACCGGCGCCACGCCGGCCGACGTGTTGATCGACGGCGAGCGCATCGTGGCACTCGTCGAGCCGGGTTCGACGGCGCTCGGCGCCGACCTCGCGGGCTCCGCCGAAACGGTGATCGACGCCAGCGGAAAGTATGTGATCCCTGGTGGCATCGACGGCCACACGCACATGGAGTTGCCGTTCGGCGGCACGTCCGCGTCCGACACGTTCGAGACGGGGACGCGAGCGGCCGCATGGGGTGGCACCACGACGATCGTCGACTTCGCGGTGCAGCGCACGGGCGAGCGCGTGCAAGACGGGCTCGCGGCGTGGCACGGCAAGGCCGAGGGTCAGTGCGCGATCGACTACGGCTTCCACCAGATCATCGGGGGCGTCGACGACGACTCGCTGAAGGCGATGGACGAGCTCGTCGCCGAGGGCGTCACCAGCTTCAAGTTGTTCATGGCCTATCCCGGCGTCTTCTACTCCGACGACGGTCAGATCCTGCGCGCGATGCAGACGGCGGCCGACAACGGTTCGCTGATGATGATGCACGCCGAGAACGGCATCGCCATCGACGTGCTCGTCGGACAGGCGCTCGCGCGCGGCGACACCGATCCGAAGTTCCACGGCACCACGCGGCCGTGGGAGACTGAGGAAGAGGCGACGCACCGGGCGATCATGCTGGCGAAGCTCGCGGGCGCGCCGCTGTACATCGTCCACATGTCGGCGCACCAAGCCGTGGCGGCGGTGGCGCGGGCGCGCGACGAAGGCTGGAACGTCTTCGGCGAGACGTGCCCGCAGTACCTCTACCTCTCGCTGGAGGAGCACTTGAGCGCCCCCGGCTTCGAAGGCGCGAAATACGTGTGCTCCACGCCGTTGCGGTCGCGCGAAGAAGGACATCAAGACGCGTTGTGGCGCTACCTGCGGACCGACGACCTCTCGGTGGTCAGCACCGACCACTGCCCCTTCTGCATGAAGGAGCAGAAAGAGCTCGGGCTCGGCAATTTCTCGGCCATCCCGAACGGCATCGGCGGTGTCGAACACCGAATGGACCTGATCTACCAAGGCGTCGTCGACGGGCAGCTGTCGCTCCCGCGCTGGGTCGAACTGTGCTCCACCACGCCGGCGCGCATGTTCGGGCTGTATCCGCGCAAGGGCGTGATCGCACCCGGTTCGGATGCTGACGTCGTCGTCTACGACCCCAACGGCACGACGCGGCTCAGCGTCGACACCCACCACATGAACATGGACTACTCGGCGTACGAGGGCACGGTCGTGCAGGGCAAGGTCGACACGGTGCTCTCGCGGGGCCGGGTGATCATCCAGGACGGTCAGTACCTCGGCAGCACAGGCCACGGCCGCTATCTGCCGCGCGGTGAATGTGAGTACTTGGTCTAGGGCGAAGCACTGGAGGCCCGGTCACATGAAGATGCTCCCTCACGCGATAGAGGGCCGGAAGTCGGAGCCTGTGTCATGAAGACGATTGAGCACTGGATCCACGGGAAGCGGGTCACCTCCACGTCGGGTCGTTCCGGCCCCGTGTACAACCCGGCAACAGGTGAGCAGCAGGCCGAGGTCGGGTTCGCGAGCGTCGAGGAAGTCGACGACGCGGTCGCGGCCGCCAAGGATGCGTTCCCCGCGTGGCGTCGCGCGTCGTTGTCGCGCCGCACCGAGATCATGTTCAAGTTCCGTCATCTCGTCGACGAGAACCGCGCTGCGATCGCGGAGGTGCTTTCGTCGGAGCATGGCAAGGTGCGCGCCGACGCGGCCGGTGAGATCGCGCGCGGTCTCGAGAACGTCGAGTTCGCGTGCGGCATCCCTGCGCTCTTGAAGGGTGGGTTCACCGAGCAGGCCGCGACCGACGTCGACGTGCACTCGGTACGCCAGCCGCTCGGCGTCGTTGCGGGCATCACGCCGTTCAACTTCCCCGCGATGGTGCCGCTCTGGATGTGCGCGACTGCCATCGCATGCGGCAACACGTTCGTGCTGAAGCCGAGCGAAAAGGACCCGAGCTCCTCGCTCTTGCTCGCGGAACTGTTCACAGAGGCCGGATTGCCCGACGGCGTGTTCAACGTCCTGCACGGCGACAAGGTCGCGGTCGACCGTCTGCTCGAGCACCCTGACGTCGCCGCGATCAGCTTCGTCGGCTCGACCCCGATCGCGAAGTACATTTACGAAACCGGCACCGCGCACGGCAAGCGGGTGCAGGCCCTCGGCGGGGCCAAGAACCACATGGTCGTGCTGCCCGACGCCGACATCGACGTCGCGGCGGACGCTGCCGTCTCCGCGGCCTACGGCTCCGCCGGTGAGCGGTGCATGGCCGTGTCGGTCGTCGTGGCCGTCGGTGATGCGGCCGAGCCGCTGGTCGACGCCATCGCCCAACGACTTCCGGCGCTGAAGATCGGTCCGGGGAGCGACCCCGAGTCGGAGATGGGCCCGCTCATCACGCGCGAGCACCGCGACAAGGTCGCGTCGTACCTCGATACCGCGCAGGCCGAAGGTGGTCGGGTCGTCGTCGACGGCCGCGAACGTGAGTTCGACGGCGACGGGTTCTTCCTCGGCGCGTCGCTCGTCGACGACGTGAAGCGGGGCACCAAGGTCTACGACGACGAGATCTTCGGCCCCGTGCTCTCCGTCGTCCGCACCGACTCGTACGACGACGCGTTGACGATGATCAACGAGAACCCCTACGGCAACGGCTGCGCGATTTTCACGCGCGACGGTGGTGCAGCCCGGCGCTTCCAGTTCGACGTGATCTGCGGAATGGTCGGTGTGAACGTGCCCATTCCGGTGCCGGTGTCGTACTACAGCTTCGGCGGGTGGAAGTCGTCGCTGTTCGGCGACACTGCGATCTACGGCCCCGCGGGCATCGACTTCTACACGCGCACGAAGGTCGTCACGTCCCGCTGGCCCGACCCCGAGACGTCGAGCGTCGACCTCGGCTTCCCGCGGACGCGCTGAGGAGAGCACAACGTGAAGTTCGGGGTGGTGCTGCAGACGAATCCGCCGGCCTGGCGGGTCGTCGAGTTGACGAAGCAGGCCGA
>JBEVDP010000357.1:0-8855 GCA_040513235.1 Acidimicrobiia bacterium
ATGTGCTCGGTACGCAGATGGATGATGCGCATCATCGACGGGTGCGCTTCCATGGCGTCCCGCATCCGCGCCACATCCCCGGGTGTCGCGGCTTCGCCAAGCAGCAGGCTCGACATCTCGTAAGCGAGGAAGATCGCGATCACCACGAGCAGGATGCCGATCCCGAGGCTGCCGGCCGCGTCCCAGCGCGGTTCGCCGGTGATCTCGGCCAGGCTGACGCCGACCAACGCGATCATGAGCCCGATGAGGGCACCCGAGTCTTCGAGGAGCACCACCGGTAGTTCCGGCCCCTTCGTCTCCCGCACGAACCGGAACAGCGGACGTGGCCCCCTCACCTTGTTCGTCTCGATCAGCGCGGTCCGGAACGAGAGGGCTTCGACGAACATTGCGAAGATCAGCAGTGCGATCGCGAGGCCCGCGCTCTCGAGTTCATGCGGATGGCGCAACTTCTCGACACCTTCGAAGATCGCGAACAGGCCGCCGACGCTGAACAGCACCAGCGCCACGATGAACGCCCAGAAGTAACGCCGGTTGCCGAACCCGAATGGGTGCTCGTCGTCCGGCGGTCGAGCCGCGGCTTTGCCGCCGTACAGCAGCAAGCCTTGATTGCCGGTGTCGGCCACCGAGTGGATCGCTTCGGCGAGCATCGACGCGGCCCCGGTGATGAAGAACACGACGAACTTGGCGATCGCGATCGCAAGGTTCGCGAGCAGCGCGGCGATGACAGCCTTGCGCGACCCCTCGTGACCGGCCACTACTGCAACCCGCCGCGCGTCATCTTGAGCACGTCGAGCGCCTGATCCAATTCGGCGGGCGTCATCAGCTTGCGGGCCAGGACGATCTCGCGGATCGAGCGCCCGGTCTGCGCCGCCTCCTTCACGACCGCGGTGGCAGCTTCGTAGCCGATGTGCGGGTTCAGCGCGGTCGAGATCGCGGGCGACGCTTCCGCGTACTGGCGCAACCGTTCGACGTTGGCCTCGATGCCGTCGACGCAGCTGCTCGCGAACACCCGCGCCGCGCTAGCGAGGAGCTGAATCGACTCCAAGAGATTGCTGGCGATCACCGGCACGTAGACATTGAGCTCGAAGTTCCCCTGCGCGCCGGCGAAGGCGATGGTGCTGTCGTTGCCGATTACCTGCGCGCCCACCTGCGTCACGACCTCGGGGATCACCGGGTTCACCTTGCCCGGCATGATCGACGAACCGGGTTGCAGATCGGGCAGGCGGATCTCGGCCAGGCCCGCCGCCGGCCCACTGCCCATCCAACGCACGTCGTTGGCGATCTTGATCATCGCGACCGCGAGCACGCGCAGCAGACCGCTCATCTCCACCAGCGCGTCGCGCGCGCCTTGCGCGGCGAAGTGGTCGCGTGCTTCGGTGATCGGAAGCGTCGTGCGGGCGACGAGCTGCTCGATCACGAGCGGCGCGAACCGCTTCGGCGCGTTGATGCCCGTCCCGACAGCCGTTCCCCCGAGCGGGAGCTCTCCGAGGCGCGGGAGCGCGTCCTCGATGCGCCGCGCCGCGTCTTCGACCTGGGTCGCGTAACCACCGAACTCCTGCCCGAGCGTCACGGGCGTGGCGTCCATGAGGTGCGTGCGCCCGGCTTTGACCACCTTGGCGAACGCGCGCTGCTTCTTGCGTAACGAGCGCGCCAGCAGTGCCGCCGCGGGCAGCAGCGACTCGACGATCTCTTCGGCAGCGGCGAGGTGCACCGCGGACGGGAACACGTCGTTCGACGACTGCGACGCGTTCACCTGGTCGTTCGGGTGCACGGGCTCGCCGAGGCGCAGCGACGCCAACCGCGCGATCACTTCGTTGGCGTTCATGTTCGACGACGTACCGGAACCCGTCTGGAACACATCGATCGGGAACTGGGCGTCGTGCAGCCCCTCCGCAACCTCGTCGGCCGCAGCCGCGATCGCGTCGCCGACCGCCTTCGTCACCTGCGGCACGTCCCGCAAGCGGGCGTTCACCCTGGCCGCCTCGGCCTTGATCAGTCCGAGGGCACGGATCAGTCGGGGATCGATCGGGGCGCCCGAGATCGGGAAGTTGTCGACGGCCCGCTGCGTCTGCGCGCCCCAGTGCGCGCCGGCCGGGACGCGCACCTCTCCCATCGAGTCGTGCTCGACACGGTGGTCGGCCATTGGGCCTCCTTGGGGGAAGTGGGTGACGCCGCGGATACGGTTTTCCCGTGGCTGAGTTCGCGTACCAGGACATCCTGCCGCTCGGCGCCGACGAAACGCCGTACCGCCTGCTCACGGGCGACTACGTGACGACGTTCGAGGCCGGCGGCCGCCGCTTCCTGCAGGTCGATCCCGAGGCGCTCACGCTGGTGACCCGGGAGGCGATGCGCGACATCGCGCACCTGCTCCGGCCCGGGCACCTGGCCCAGCTCGCCGCCATCCTCGACGACCCCGAGGCGTCGGCCAACGACCGCTTCGTGGCACTCGAGTTGCTGAAGAACGCATGCATCGCGGCGGGAGGCGTCCTCCCCGGCTGCCAAGACACGGGGACCGCACTGGTGAAGGGCAAGAAGGGCGAACTGGTGCTCACGGGCGGCGGCGACCGCGAGGCCATCGCGCGCGGCATCTTCCGTACCTACGCCGACAACAACCTGCGCTATTCGCAGCTCGCACCGCTCGACACCTACACCGAGCAGAACACCGGCACGAACCTGCCCGCCGAGATCGAGATCGAAGCAGTCGACGGCGACGCGTACAAGTTGTTGTTCATGGCCAAGGGCGGCGGTTCGGCAAACAAGAGCCTCCTCTTCCAAGAGACCAAAGCGCTGCTGAACCCCGAGAGCTTGATGGTGTGGCTCGACGAGAAGCTGCGCACGCTGGGCACCGCGGCTTGTCCCCCGTACCACCTTGCACTCGTGATCGGTGGCACGTCGGCCGAGTTCGCGCTGAAGACGGCCAAGCTCGCGTCGGCCCACTACCTCGACGCGTTGCCGCGCACCGGCAACGAGCTCGGCCAGGGCTTCCGCGACGTGGAACTCGAACAGCAGGTCCTCGGCCTCACACAGACGTTCGGGATCGGCGCGCAGTTCGGCGGGAAGTACTTCTGCCACGACGTGCGCGTGATCCGCCTGCCGCGTCACGGCGCGAGCTGCCCGGTCGCGCTCGCGGTGTCGTGCTCGGCCGACCGCCAGGCCCTCGGCAAGATCACGGCCGACGGCGTGTTCCTCGAACAACTCGAGTCCGATCCCGCGAAGTATCTCCCGGAGATCGTCGACGACGAACTCGAGAGCGCGTCCGTGGTGGAGATAGACCTCAACCAGCCGATGACCGCGATCAGGAACACGCTGTCGCGCTATCCGGTGAAGACGCGCGTGATGCTCACGGGACCGATGGTGGTCGCGCGCGATATCGCGCATGCGAAGTTGAAGGAACGCATCGACGCGGGCGAAGGCCTCCCGCAGTACCTGAAGGATCACTGCGTGTACTACGCTGGCCCGGCCAAGACGCCGGAAGGGTACGCGTCGGGATCGTTCGGTCCAACCACCGCGGGGCGCATGGACTCCTATGTGGAGCTGTTCCAGCAACACGGCGGCTCGTACGTGATGCTTGCCAAGGGCAACCGCTCGAAGGTCGTCACCGAGGCCTGCGCCGCGCACGGCGGTTTCTACCTCGGCTCGATCGGCGGGCCCGCGGCGAAACTGGCGCAAGACTGCATCACCAAGGTCGATGTGCTCGAGTACCCGGAACTCGGCATGGAGGCAGTGTGGAAGATCGAGGTCCGCGACTTTCCCGCCTTCATCGTGGTCGACGACAAGGGCAACGACTTCTTCGCCGACGTCTCGCGGCCCGTTTCCACCCCTTGAGCAGCAGTAGCCTTGGCGCGTGAGTGAGCGTATGACGGCGCGTCGCGGCGGTTCGTTTCTCCTCGCCGAGCGCGAACTCGATGTCGCGAGCGGTGCCGCCATCTTCCGCTACGAGCTCGACGGCGACGGCTTCGAAGAAGTCGTTCACGTGCCCGGCGGCGGCGCGGTCGACGATCCCGCTGCGCTCGATCTCCTGCTCGACCTCTGCCACGTCGCGATGGGCACGAGTTACTTCAAGTTGTCGGCTCCGAAGCGGCTGCGGTTCAAACGGCCGACCGCGCCCGCAATAATTGAGCTGGCGCGTCATCTCTACGACGACGGGCTGCGCGAATTCGCCGTCACCAACGGGCTCGGGGTGCCGCTCACGACCGACATCGACGCGGTTGCCGACGAGCCGCTTCCGGCAGTGGTCCCCCGCGGCGAGCGCGCGCTCATACCGATCGGCGGCGGCAAAGACTCCGCGGCGATGCTCGGGATCGTGCCGCACGCGACAGCCTTGGCGGTCGGGGCGACGGAAGCTCACGAGCGGCTGGCGGCCGCCGCGGGCGTCGACCTCGTGCGCGTCGAACGCACCCTCGACCCACTGCTCGCGCAACGCACGGCAACCGGCATGAACGGCCACATCCCTGTAACTGCCATCAACTCCAGCCTGAGCGTGCTGGTCGCGGCGTTGCACGGCTACGACTTCGTCGTGATGGGCAACGAGCGCTCCGCCAGTGAGCCGACGGTGGTGGTCGACGGCGTGCCGGTGAACCACCAGTGGTCGAAGTCGTTCGCGTGCGAAGCGTTGCTTCACAACACGGTTGCGCCCAGCGGGGTCGTTTACTTCTCGTTGCTGCGGCAATGCTCGGAGCTCACGATCGCCGGCCTCGTGGCGCGAAACGTTCGCCTGCGTCCGAACTTCCTCTCGTGCAACCGCGCGTTCAAGCTCTCGCGCGAACGCGGCCAGCCGCAGGTGTGGTGCCTCGACTGCCCGAAGTGCTTCTTCACCTTTCTCTGCTTCGCGCCGTTCGTCACACCCGCCGCGGCGGTACACATCTTCGGCGGCGACCCGCTCACCGACGCGGCCAACGTCGACGGGTTCGCCGACCTCTGGCGGGCGAAGCCGTTCGACTGCGTGGGCGAGCGCGGCGAGTCAGCGTTCGCAATGGCGTGGCTCGCCGAGCTCGATGGGTGGAAGCGCCACGCGGTTGTCGAAGCGCTCGCCGCCGAAGCTGCTTCGATCGCCGATGGGTTGGGCGTCACTCGGGACGCCGTGCTCACCACACACGGTCCGCACCTCGTTCCCGTGACGTTGCATGCGCGTGTGACTGCCGCGGTCGCGCAACTGCGCCCATGAAACCGGCCGACCTGCGCGGCCGGCGCGTGGCCCTGCTCGGACTCGGCATCGACGTGGAGGCCGCGATCCCGGCGATCCTCGAGGCCGAGCCGGGCGAGCTCTTCGTGCTCGAGGAGTGGACCGCGGCCGCGCGCGACGATCTCGGGCCGCGCTTCACCGCCTTCACGAACCTGCCCGAGATCGACGTCGCGGTCCGCAGCCCGGGCTTCCCGCTCCATCGCGCCGACGTACAAGCGCGCGTCCGGCGCGGACTCGAGACGGTGACACCGCTGGGGCTGTGGCTGAGCGAACGCGGAGGCGCGCGGCCGACGATCGCGATCACGGGCACGAAGGGCAAGAGCACGACATCGCTCCTGACGGCGACGGCACTGGAACAGCTCGAGATCGTCGCGCACGTGCTCGGCAACATCGGCGTACCGCCGTGGACGGTCGCGCCCGACACGACCGACACCGTTGTGCTCGAGATCTCCAGCTTCCAGGCGGCCGACTTGCCGTGCGCGGCGCCGTACTCGGCGCTCACGTCGATCGGCGACGACCACGCTGACTGGCACGGGTCGACATTGCAATACCTCGCCGACAAGGCGCGCGTCTTCCTCGCACCGACCTGCGGAGCCGAACGGTGGTGCGGCGTGCTCGACGATGTCGACCTGCCCGAACCGTTCACCGCGGTCGAGTTCCAGAAGATCAGCGCGCCCGCGGGTACCGTGCGCCGGCGAAACGCAAAGCTCGCGGCCGCGACGGCATTGACGGTCGCGGGCTGGTTCGACGAAGCCGCGGTCGACAACCTCACGGCGGTACTCCTCGACCGGTACCCAGAACTGCCCGGCCGATTCCATCGGATCGCGAACGTCGGTGACGTCGAGTATGTCGACGACACACTCGCGAGCAACCCGCTCGGTGTCGTCGCCAGCCTCGGCGAGGTGCAAACACAAACCCTCACGCTTGTCCTCGGCGGCGCGACGCGTGGTGCCGCGTTCGACGACGTGTACCGCGCGCTGGCCGAACGCAACCAGCCGACCGTCGTGCTCACCCTCGATGACGCGCACGCACTCCGCGACGCATTGGCTGCGACCGGCGCAACCGTCGAGACGGTGCAGGACATCGAGCATGCGGTTGCCCGCGCGCATGCATGTACCCGGGCGGGCGGCGTCGTGTTGTTCTCCCCGGGCATGCCGACGCCCGACGGACAAGGTCGCTGGCACGCGCGGTCCAGCCGGTTCTGCGCGGCCGTCGACGCGCTGCGCTAGTTGTCGCTCCGCATTTCGGGCGAGAGGTGCACGACATCGCCGATGCGGCGGATGAGCGTGTGGCGCGGTGCGCCTTCGGGGTGCCGCCCGCGCATCCAGTGCTCGAACTCGGTGATCGACGCGTTGGCGATCTCGGCCTCGGTGAGCCAGTCGCCGTCGGGACCGATGCCGTAGGCCCATCGGATCGCGGCATCGACGAATCCGGCGTGCGTGCACGCGATCACGCGCCGGCCCTCGTACGCGCCGACGAGTTGCTCCATCGTCTCGTTGACGCGCTTCTGGAAGCTGCCGATCGTCTCACCACCGCTGAAGCCATCGGTGGCGCGCCACAACGTGAGATCCACGCGCGCCTCGATCAAGGCTTCCGCGGCCGGGGCCTGCGGCCCGAAGTCGAACTCGCGCAACCCTACGACGACGTTGATCGGGTATCCGAACGTCTCGGCGGTCTCGATCGCCCGTCGGAGCTCGCTCGCACAGATGATGTCGTCGCCGGAGATCTCGAGCGCAGTTGCCACTGCCTGCGTCTGGCGCCGGCCGAGCTCAGTCAGCGGGCCGTCCTCGATCGCGTACTCGCACTGCCCGTGCCGAACGAGCACGAGCCGCGTCGAGGTCACGGCAACGTAACGCCCTCACGCGCAAGGAGCTCGCGCTTGAGCGCAACCGCATCACGCGTTCCGCCGTAGCCACCGATTCGCCCACCGCTCGCGATCACGCGGTGACAGGGGATGACGAAGGGCAACGGGTTCGATGCCATCGCACTGCCGACTGCCCGGGCCGCGCGCGGCCGACCGGCCATCTCGGCGAGCTCGCCGTACGAAACGGTCTCCCCCCAACCGACCTCGCGCACCAGCGTCTCGAGAACGTCGCGCTTGAAGCCGTCAACGCCCGAGAGATCGAGCGGGATGTCGAGCCTTTCCACCCGGCCGTTGAACCAGTCGTCGAGGCGGCGGGCAACGTCATCGTCGCGTTCGGACTTCATGTCGTCGTCGAGCGCCCAATCTTCGTCGAGCCTGCCGTCGTCGTCGGGGAGACCGATCGCCCGGACGCCGTGCTCGCTCGTGACGACGGTGACGACGCCGTAGGGGGTCTCCTGCTGCCAGCGCCGCGGAATCACGGCTTCGAGCCTAGAACGCGCTGGACTTGTCTAAGCACCTTAGATATAGTGTCTATAGGCGTTAGACACGACGATGGGAGACGCCATGCGGCACCTCTTCAGCGAGATCAAGATTGCAGCCCCGCCGGCTGCCGTCTGGGCGATCCTGACTGACTTCGCGGCCTACCCCGACTGGAACCCTTTCGTGCGCGAGATCGCCCCCGAGGGTGATGTCTCGGAGGGGACCCGGCTGCGGGTGCAGATCGGACCGCCAGGCCGCCGGCCGATGCGGCTGAAGCCCGTCGTCCGTCACCTCGACCCCGAGCACGAGTTGCGCTGGCTCGGCCGGCTCGGAGCGCCGGGCCTCTTCGACGGCGAGCACACCTTCCGGCTCGAGGCTACGGCCGACGGCGGCACACACTTCGTCCAGGAGGAGCGTTTCACGGGCATGCTTGTCCCGCTCGTGTGGCGCAGCCTGCGCGAGCCGACGCGGCTGGGGTTCGAGGCGATGAACGACGCTCTCGCCCAGCGGGTACAAGCACGGCTCGGCGCCCATGGCGCGTAAGGTCGGACTCGACCGCGCGACGGTGATCGCGACGGCGGCGCGCCTCGCCGACCGAGACGGCCTGGAGACGCTCACCCTCGCGCAACTCGCGGCGGAGCTCGGCGTGCGATCGCCATCGCTGTACGCACATGTCGACGGTCTCGCCGGGCTCCGCCGCGCACTCGGCATCATCGGCGCCGAAGCCATCACCGTCGAACTCCAGACGGCGGTGGCGAAGCGGCGCGGCGCGCCGGCCGCGCGCGCGTTCGCCACGGAGCTCCGACGGTTCGCGCACGAACACCCCGGGCTCTACGCCGCGACGAGCGTCGCCGCCGCGCCCGGCGACGAGGAACATGGGGCGGCACTCGCCGCGCCGGTCGACGTCGCGGTGCGCGTCCTGCGTGGTCTCGACGTACGGGAGAACCAGCTCATCCATATGGCCCGCACCTGGCGCGCATCGCTGCACGGCTTTGTCGCACTCGAACGTGCGGGTGGATTCGGGCTGCCGGTCGACATCGACGCGAGTTTCCGCCGGATGGTCGACGTGCTCATCGCCGGCATGGTGGCCGCGAACTAGCCGAGCAGACCCAACTCCCCGACCGCGTCGCGCTCTTCGGCCAGCTCGGCGACGGTCGCGTCGATACGCGACTGAGAGAACGCGTCGATGTCGAGACCTTGCTCGATCGACCAGGCACCGGCCTTCGTCGTGATCGGGAACGACGAGATCAGCCCCTCCGGCACACCGTACGAGCCGTCGGAGCAGACACCCATGCTGACCCAGTCACCCGCCGCCGACCCGAGTGTCCA
>JBEVDP010000358.1:0-12029 GCA_040513235.1 Acidimicrobiia bacterium
ACATCGTCCATTGCGCGTTGCCGTGCATGAGCGGCGCGAGCGCGAGCGAAGCCGAAGGCGCGGGCGTGATCCCGTCGACGATCTTCGCGGGTGTTTCGATTCCGGGCCCGCCGTAGTTCCCGCCGCCCATCGCCGCGAAGAAGATCCCCTCCTGGTGCCACATGACGCCCTTGGGCATGCCGGTTGTGCCACCGGTGTAGAGGATGTAGAGATCCTCAGGCGATCGAGGAGGGAAGTCGCGGTCGGTCGCCGCCGACGCGAGTGCGTGCTCGTAGTCGACTGCCGCGAGGCCCTCGGTCACTGTGCCGGTGCCGTCCTCGAGCACGAGGAGGTGCTCGAGCTTCGGCAGACCCGGGAGCACAGCCGCGACCTTGTCGCCGAACTCGGCTTCGAACACGAGCGCGACCAGATCGGCATTGTCGAACAGGTAGCGCAGCTCGTCGACGACGTACCGGTAGTTGACGTTGATCGGAACCGCGCGCGCCTTGAAGCAGCCGATCATGGCCTCGACCCACTCGGCGCGGTTGAACGCGTAGATGCCGACGTGGTCGCCCGCCTGCACCCCGACGTCGAGCAGGTACCGCCCGAAGCGGGTCGCGCGTTCGTCGAGTTCCCGGTAAGTGAGGCGCCGGTCACCCGCGACGATGGCGGTGCGGTCGGCGGCGTTGTCGACGACGGCTTCGAACAAGTCCGCGAGGTTGAATTCCATGCGGCTCACCCTAGAACGTAAGGTCCGGGACGATGTCACGCTCACTGGCGGATGGGGCCGGCTGGATGAGCGAGGCGCGGGCGTACCCCGACGCAGTCGTCGCGACACCGCACTATCTCGCGACGAACGCCGGCTTGGAGATGCTCGCCGCGGGCGGGAACGCACTCGACGCTGCGCTCGCCGCCAATCTCGTGCTCGGTGTCGTCTCGCCCTACCTCTGCGGCTACGGCGGCGACGTGCTCGCGATCGTGTGGGACGGCTCCCTGCACGGCTACCGCGGGGTCGGCCGCTCACCGGCGGCCGCCACGATCACGGGCGTGTGCGAGCGCCACGACGAGCGCCTCGGCCCGCGCGACACCATGCCGACGTTCGGCCCGCACGCGGTCACGGTTCCGGGCGCGCCGCGCGGCTGGTTCGATCTCCTCGATCGGTGGGGCAGCCGCTCCTTCGGCGAACTCGCGACGTCGGCGCTGCGCTACGCGCGCGATGGGTTCCCGCTCACGCGCCGCGGCGCGGCGACGTTCCGCGGGACGCGCGATCTGTTCGCGCACTTCGGCCTCGACGATTTCGGTGTGGCGTATCCCGAAGTTGCGCCCGGCGCGACGGTGCGGCAACCGGCGCTCGCTCGCACGATCGAAACGCTGGCGAACGAAGGGCCGGAGGCGTACTACGACGGCGCGATCGCAGATGCCATCGCCGCCAAGCTGCACGCGCACGGTTCGTTCATGTCGACCGACGATCTCGCCGCGCACGAAGGTGCGTGGGTGACGCCGATGCGCGCTCAGTTCGCCGGCCGCGAGATCGCCGAACTCCCGCCGCCGACGCAGGGTGTGACCGCGCTCGAAGCACTGCGCATCGTGGACGGATTCGACCTCCCCGGCCCCGGTGCTGTCCGCGAGCACTTGCTGATCGAAGCCGCGAAGTGCGCGCTTATCGATCGCAACGCGCACGTGGGCGATACCGAGGCCATGGCGCTCGCGGCCGAGGAGCTGATCGCCGACGACTGGATTGCGCGGCGGCGCGCCACGATCGACCCCGACCGAGCATCGGTCCCCGTTCCGGATCCCGGACCCGACGGTGGAACCGCGTACCTGTGCGCGGCGGACCGCGACGGACTGCTCGTCAGTCTCATCCAGACGAACTTCATCGCGGCGGGTGCGGGGCTCCATGTGCGGGAGTGGGGCATCAATCTGCAGAACCGCGGGTCATCGTTCCGGCTCGAACCCGGCCATGTGAACGCGCTCGCCGGGGCCAAATTGCCGATGCACACGCTGATTCCCGCGCTCGCACTCCGCGACGGGCGCCCGGAGCTCGTGTTCGGCGCGATGGGCGGGCACACGCAGGCCCAGACCCATCTCCAGCTCCTCGTCCGCATGTTCGTCGACGGCGAAGACCCGCAAGCGGCAATCACCGCGCGGCGATGGGCCGTCGATCCCGAGACCTGGCATGTGAACGTCGAGGACCGTGTCGAACCGAGCGTCATCGAGGGGCTTCGGGCCCGCGGTCACGACGTGCGGCTCGACCGCGCGTTCTCCAACGGCATGGGCCACGCCCATTCCATCGCGGTCGACGCGTCCGGCTACAGGGTCGCCACCGACCCTCGGGCCGAGGGCGCTGCGGCCGGGTGCTAGCACCGCCATACTGGGGCGTGGCCGCGAACCGGGTACTCACGATTCCAAACGTGATCTCGGTCGCCCGGCTGCTGTGCGTGCCTGTGTTCCTTTGGCTGCTCTGGGGCCGAGACGAGGTGCTGTGGGCCGCGGGGCTTCTCGCGGTGCTCGGCGCGACCGACTGGGTCGACGGCTACATCGCGCGTCGCTGGGACCAGGGGAGCGAACTCGGCAAGATGCTCGACCCGATCGCGGATCGCGTGCTCCTGCTCGCGGCTGCGGTGGCGTTGCTCGTCGAGGATCTGCCGACCGCGGTCGACATCTTCATCTGGATCGTCTTGATCCGCGAGGTCGTGATCGCCGTCGCCACGCTTGCGCTCGCAGCCGGTGGCGCGCGGCGCATCGACGTGGTGTGGGCGGGCAAGGCCGGCACCCTCGCGATCATGTTCGCGTTGCCGATCTTCCTGTGGGCGGACGCGATCGATTCCGACGGCTGGTACGCGTTCGTCTCGTTCGCAGGTTGGTGCTTCGCGATACCCGGCGTCGTGCTCGGGTACTACGCGGCCTGGAAGTACATCCCGGCGGCGCGGGCGGCGCTGGCCGAAGGCCGGTCCGGACACGCACCCGATGCGGGCATGCAGGAGGTTCCGCGATGAAAGCCGTCATCCTCGCGGGCGGCGAAGGCACCCGGTTGCGGCCGCTCACCAGCACGCAGCCGAAGCCGATGATGCCGATCGCCAATGTGCCGATGATGGAGCACATCGTGCGCCTGCTCGCCGAGCACGACTTCGACGACATCGTTGTGACGGTCGCGTTCTTGGCCAACCACATTCGCACCTACTTCGGCGACGGCTCCGACTTCGGCGTGCGAATGCGTTATGCAACCGAAGAATCGCCGCTCGGAACCGCGGGGTCGGTGCGCAACGCGATGGACGAGCTCGACGAGACGTTCCTCGTGATCTCGGGCGATGTCCTCACCGACGTCGACCTGGGCGCGTTCGTCGGGGCCCACCGGGCGCAGAACGCGTTCGCATCCATCGCCCTCAAACACGTCGAGAACCCGGTCGAGTTCGGGATCGTCATCACCCACGACGACGGCACTATCGAGCGGTTCCTCGAGAAGCCGACCTGGGGCGAAGTGTTCTCCGACACGATCAACACCGGTATCTACGTCCTCGAGCCGGGCGTGTTCGACTACATCCCGGGCGGCGAGGTCGTCGATTTCTCCGGCGATGTGTTCCCCGCCGTGCTCGAGCAGGGCGGCAAGCTCTACGGCCATGTCGTCGAGGGTTACTGGGAGGACGTCGGCACGCTCGAGGCGTACCGGACCGCGCACGAAGACATTCTCGACGGTCGAGTCCAGGTCGAGATTCCGGGCTTCGAAGTTCGCGAACGCGTGTGGCTCGGCGAGAACGTGGACATCTCGCCCGACGTGTTGATCGAGGCGCCCGTGCTGATCGGCGACAACTGCCGCATCGAGTCGGGCGCGATGCTGCGGCCTTACACCGTGCTGGGCGCCGACGTCGTGGTGAAGGGCGACGCGCACCTCGAGCGTGTTGTCGTGCACGACCACGCCTACATCGGTCCGTCAACCCGTATCCGCGGTGCAGTGCTCGGGCGGGCCAGCGACATCCGCGACGGCGCCCGCATCGAAGAAGGCGTCGTGATCGGCGACGAGTGCTTCATCGGTGCGCAGGCCGTGATCAACCCGTCGGTGAAGATCTATCCCGCGAAGTCGGTCGATCCGGGCGCGCTCGTGACGTCGTCCATCGTGTGGGAGACCCGCGGGGCGCGCACGTTGTTCGGTCGCCGCGGCGTGCGGGGTCTGGCGAACGTCGACATCACGTCGGAAGTCATGGTGCGGCTGGCGATGGCGTACGGCACCGCGCTGAAGAAAGGGTCCGTCGTCTGCACGAGCCGCGACACGAGCCGGTCGGCGCGGGCGCTGAAGCGGGCGTTCATCGCCGGCCTCAATCTCAGCGGCGTGCACGTCATGGACCTCGAACTCGCGACCGTGCCGGTGACGCGCTTCCAGGTCCGAAGCGAGCGGGCCCAAGGCGGGATCTCGGTGCGGCTCGCGCCCGACGATCCCGACAGCGTCGAGATCCGGTTCTTCGACGAGAAGGGTGCCGACATCGACGAGGGAACGCAGCGCAAGATCGAGCGGCTGCTGTACCGCGAAGACTTCCGGCGCGCGTTCGCGGGCGACATCGGCGACATCGGGTTCCCGCCGCGTGCGATCGAGTACTACACGGCCGCGCTGGAGCGCAGCGTCGACGCGAGCCGGCTCGGGCGCCGAGGATTCAAGGTCGTGCTCGACTACTCGTCCGGCGCGGCGTCGTTCGTGATGCCGAACGTGCTGCCGAAGATCGGCGCATCCGTGTTGGGCGTCAATCCGTACGCGGCCACTGCGCCGGGCGATGACCTGGAGACGCGCCTGAAGACGATTGGCGACCTCGTGCGCACGTCGGGTTCCGACCTCGGCTTCGTCTTCGACGCCGACGGCGAACGGGCCACGATTGTCGACGACCAGGGAACTGCATTGACCGCCGATCAAGCGCTGCTCGTTCTGGTCCGCCTCGTCAGCGAAGTGCGCCCGGGCGCGTGCATCGCGCTCCCCGTCGCGGTGAGCAGTGCTGCCAAAGTCATCGCGGAGGACGCGGGTGCGACGATCGTGTGGACGAAGCTCTCTGCCGCGCACCTGATGGAGGTCGCGGGGAGCGGCGACGTCGACTTCGCCGCATCGCAGGAGGGCGGCTTCATCTGGCCCAGCTTCCTGCCCGCCTACGACGCGGCGGCGACGCTCGTGCATCTCCTCGACCTCCTGGCTGCCGTCAATCGTCCGCTGTCGGCGCTGGTGGCCGAGGTTCCCGAGCCGCATGTCGCGCACGAGGCGGTGCCGACGCCCTGGGAGCGCAAGGGCGCGGTGATGCGCGGTGTGATGGAACGGGCCAAGGGTGAAGAGGTCGTGCTCGTGGACGGAGTGAAGATCCTCTATCCCGACGGCTGGGCCCTGGTGCTGCCCGATCCGGAGTCGCCGATCACCCATGTGTGGGCCGAGGGCGAGACCGATGCGGACGCGCGCCGCCTCGTGGCGATCCACGCGGGGCAGGTCGCGGAACTCACTCGTTAGGATCCGCGTCCATGCTGATCCCAGACGACCTCCGCTACAGCAAAGAGCACGAGTGGGTGCGCCTCGAGGGCGCCGAGGCGACCATCGGTATCACGGACTTCGCGCAGGATGCTCTGGGCGACGTCGTCTTCGTGGAGTTGCCCGATGTCGGCACCGACGTGATCGCCGAAGCCGCCGTGAGCGAGATCGAGTCCACGAAGTCGGTTTCCGACATCTACGCCCCGGTCTCGGGCCGGGTCAGCGCGGTCAACGACGCGCTCACAGATACCCCCGAACTCGTGAACCAGGAGCCGTACGGCCAGGGCTGGATCTTGCGCATTACCTGCTCGGATCCAGCCGAAGTCGGCCAGATGCTCGACGCGGCCGCGTATCGAGCCCTGGTCGAGGGTTGATCGGCCGACGCCCGACGCTGCTTGAAGGTCCTCGAGTCTCGCCCTCGACTGGAGCTAGAGCGCCCGTTGTCGGCGAGCGCGCCCCTCGGTAGCCTGCGTCGCGTGGTGTGCTCCCGGTGCGGTCACGTGAACCAGGCGGAAGCCCGCTTCTGCTCGTCGTGCGGCGCGCCGCTCGCCCCGACCGCCGAAGGGGCCGGTGGGGACGGCGACGATGACATCACGACCACGCTGACGCTGTCGGCCGTGAACGCCGCCGAGGACGAGGACGAGCTCGAGCGATACCTCGAGGGCCTGCCCGAAGGCGTCGGCCTGCTGGTGATCCGGCACGGTCCCGAAACCGGCTCGTCGTATCGCCTCGAAGCGCCCGCGACCGCGGTGGGCCGCCATCCCGACTCCGACATCTTCCTCGACGACATCACCGTCTCGCGCCGTCACGTGATCATCGAGAAGCTCGACGACGGCTACCGGCTCCGCGACGTCGGGTCCCTCAACGGCACCTACGTCAACCGCGAACGAGTCGACGAAGCACGGCTGCACCACGGCGACGAGGTGCAGATCGGGCGGTACCGATTGAGTTTCGTGCTCGGCGGGGAGCACTGAGAGCGTGGTGCAATCGGAGCACTTCTCGATCGGCGACGTGCTGAACCAACTCCGCGACGAGTTTCCCGACGTCACGATTTCGAAGATTCGCTTCCTCGAGAGTCAGGGTCTGGTCGAGCCGGAACGTACGCCGTCGGGGTACCGAAAGTTCTACCCGGGCGACGTCGAGCGGCTCCGCTTCATCTTGCGCCAACAGCGTGATCAGTTCCTTCCACTCAAGGTCATCAAGGAGCGCCTCGACGATCTCGACGCGAACGGCCTGCCGGTCGATTCGGAGACCCTGGCGGCGGCCGCACCCGAGCCGGAACCAGAAACCACCCAGAAGAGCAAGCGGGGACGGCGCGCGAAGGATCAGCCGCTCAAGGAGCCGGCGCTGTTCGAACAGACCCGCAAGGAGCGCGAGGTGGCCGAAGCTCGACGGGCATCGGCCGCGATCGCCGACGGAGTCGGACCCGACGACCTCAGTTCGTCGGAATCGGGCGTGAGTATGACGCGCGCCGAGTTGGCGCGCGCCGCCAATCTCACCGACGAGCAGCTCGGATCGCTCGAGGAGTACGGGCTCATCGCACCGGCCCACACCGCCAAGGATCGTGTGCTGTTCGACGACGATGCGCTCGAGGTGGCTCGGGTCGCGGCGGGCTTCATGAAGCACGGCATCGAGCCCAGGCACCTGCGCATGTACCGCGCGTTCGCGGAGCGTGAAGCGGGGCTCTTCGAACAGGTGTTGCTTCCGTATCGGCGCCAGCGGAACCCCGAGGCGCAGCGGCGCACGGCGGAGACGCTCGCGGAGCTCGCGGGCTTGGGCCGCCAGCTGCGGACGGCGATGTTGCGGCAAGCGGCGCGCCGAACCCTCGGCGGCTGAGCATGCCGGCTTCGGTCCTGCTCGACGCCGCGACTTTGGCGCGAACGGTGCAGCGCCTGGGTGCGGAGATCGAAGCCGACCATCCCGACGGCGTGCTGCTGATAGGCGTCTTGAAAGGTGCACTGATCTTCGTGGCCGATCTCTCGCGCCAGATCCTCGGTGTGCCGGTTGAGTTCGACTTCATGTCGATCTCCCGCTTCGCGCCCGACTCCGGCCGCGTGAAGATTTTGCAGGACTTGTCGACCGACATCGGCGGGCGCGACGTCGTCATCGTCGAGGACATCGTCGACACCGGCCTCACGCTCGCGTACCTCACGGCCCAATTGGAGACGCGGGGGCCGAGGATGGTCTCGTCGTGCGCGCTCTTGGATCGGCCTGGGCGCCGCATCGTCCCCCAGGAGGTGCGCTACCGCGGTGTCGAGCTCGGCGACGAGTTCGTCCTCGGCTACGGATTGCACGTGAACGACCTGTACCGCAACCTGCAGTACGTCGCCGCCGGCGAACGATCCGAGCTGCTCGAGGCTCCCGACTGCTACGTCCGCGACCTCTATCAAGTCGCGGAAAGGGCTTCGAGGCCCGGTGGTAGCGTGCCCGCGGGCCCGCCCGACATCGAAACGGAGGCGCGGTGATCCGCTTGTCGCTGATCGGAGTACGCGTCGAAGTTCCGACGAACCAACCGATCGTGCTCCTCCGCGAGGAGAGCGGGACGCGGTTCCTGCCGATCTTCATCGGGTCACCTGAGGCCACCGCGATCGTGTACGCACTGCAAGGCCTCGATACGCCGCGCCCGATGACCCACGACTTGTTCAAGACGGTGCTCGATGACATGCACGTGACCCTCGAACGCGTCGAGATCACCGAACTGCAAAACGGCACCTTCTTCGCCGAGATCGAGCTCGACCGCGCGGGGAACAAGACACGGATCTCGTCGCGCCCGTCCGACGCGATCGCGCTCGCTGTGCGCTACGGCGCCGACGTCCCGATCTTCGCCGACGAGACGGTGCTCGACGAGGCCGGAGTGCTCTTCGAAGCCGACGAGGAAGAGCAAGAGGTCGAGCAGTTCCGCGAATTCCTCGATCAGGTCACGCCCGAGGACTTCGCGCAGTAGTGGTCGAAGGGCGGCGCCAGGTCAGGATGGGCCTGCTGCTCCTGTCGGGTGTCGCGGTCACCGGTATCGCCTGGTTCTGGCTCATCGAGGGTTGGAATCTCGTCGACGCGTCGTACCAGACCGTCACGACGGTCACGACCGTTGGGTTCGGCGAAGTGCGCGAGTTCGACGACAGCGCGAAGGTGTTTTCCATCGCGTTGATGATCGTCGGTGTCTCGGCGGCGCTGTTCACGCTCGGCGGAGTGTTCGAAGAGCAACTGCAGGATCAGCTCGAACGGTTCGGGAGGAGGCGGATGGACCGGCAGATCGACTCGTTGTCGGGGCACGCGATCGTGTGCGGCTACGGCCGAGTGGGTGCACAAATCGCGCGGTTATTGGCGGCTCGGGACCGCACGCTCGTCGTCGTCGACAGCGAACCAGCCATCGTCACTCGCGCCGCCGAGGACGGCTGGCTCGCGGTCACGGGCGACTCCACCGAGGACGAAACGCTGCACCTCGCGGCAATCGAGCGGGCGAGCACCCTGATCGTGTGCTTGGGCGACGACGCGGCGGCGATCTCGACCGTTCTGTCGGCGCGTGTGCTGAACCCCGAAATGCGTATCGTGGCCCGCGCCAACGCCGCGTCGTCCGAAGCCAAGCTGCAGCGGGCGGGGTGCGACCGCGTCGTCAACCCGTTGCACCACGGCGCGCAGCGCATGGCCGCGTTCGCGGAACAGCCGGCGGTCGCCGACTTCCTCGACGTCGTGGTGCACGACGGCTCGCTCGAGTACCGGCTCGAGCAGATCGTCGTCCCTCCGGGCTCGCTCCTCGCGGGCACGACACTCGGCGAGGCCCACCTACGGGCCCGGACCGGCGCCCTGGTGCTGGCCCTCCGCCACCCCGACGGCAGCTTCATGTCCAACCCGGCCTCGGAGGCGGGCATCGAAGCGGGCCTGACCCTGATCGTCATCGGGACCGCCGACCAGCTCGCGGCCCTCGCCGCCCTTCTCGGCGATCCGCCCGCCGTTGACGCGGCTCGACGTGAGGCTTAGCCTCACCGTTGTAGTTACACTGCTGTCACCCGGAGGGTCCGGGGCCGCTGACTACCCCGGGGGCACATGCAGATGGTTGGGCACGCCGAACGCAACGAACAGGGTTACCGCGGGCCGCAGGTCTGCAAGATCGTCGGCATCACGTATCGCCAGCTCGACTACTGGGCTCGCACCGAACTCGTGCGCCCGTCGGTGTGCGATGCCGCGGGCAGCGGCACGCAGCGTTTGTATTCCTACACCGATCTCGTCGAGCTCAAGGTCGTGAAGCGTCTGCTCGACGCGGGTATCTCGTTGCAGTCCGCGCGCAAGGCGATCGAATATCTCCGCACGCAGCTCGGCCAAGATCTCGCGTCCGCGCACCTCGTGATCGACGGCGGCACGACGATGCTTGCGCTCGACGAGAACGAGCTCGTCGATTTGATGCGCGCGGGCCAAGGTGTGCTCAACGTCGTGAAGCTCGGTCCGGTCATGAGCGATCTCGAGACCCAGCTCCACTTGTTCGCGCCGGCGGCCGGCGACGAAGCCGCCAGTGCGCATCCGTCGAACTCGGCGGCGAAGTAGGAGCCGGCCCATCGACGCCGAGCAACTCCCGCACGAGCGCGTTCGGTTCGCGCACAACTCGGAGCGGCAGTTTGCCAAGTTGCTCGACTTCTACGGCATCGTGTGGGAGTACGAGCCGCGCACGTTCACGCTCGAATGGGATGGCGAGGGGCGGCCGGCGCAAGCGTTCAGTCCCGACTTCTACCTCCCGGCATACGACCTCTACATCGAGATCACGACGCTGAATCAGAAGCTCGTCACGAAGAAGAACCGCAAGGCGCGCCAACTGCGCGAGCTGCACCCGGAGATCTCGATCCGCGTCCTGTACCAGCGCGACTATCTGCACCTGCTCGTGAAGTACGGCCTCGAGCCACCGTCGCAGCTCGTCGAGGCCGGCGTTCCGGCCGACGGCGAACCCCTGCGCTTCGACGACGCCCGCCGCGTGCAACCGCCGGCGCCGGGCTCGACGGCCGAGACCGCGTAAATGCGCGTCAGCCCGATCGATGCGCGTCACCGCGCGCTCGGCGCTCGTATGGCGCCGTTCGGCGGCTGGGAGATGCCGATCCAGTATGCCGGCGTGCTCGAAGAGCACCGAACATGCCGCGAAGACGCGGCCGTGTTCGACGTCTCGCACCTCGGGACGATCGAGTGTGCCGACGCCGACGCATACGCGTTGTTGCAGTGGATGCTGACCAACGACCTCGCCCGGATCGCACCCGGCCGCGCCCAGTACACCCACTTGCTCGATCCCGACGACGCGCACGTGGTCGACGACATCATCGTGTGGTGGGTGGCACCCGAGCGCTTCTTCGTGATGCCGAACGCGTCCAACACCGAGCATCTCGTCCAAGCGTTCCGGATGGGCGTGAACCGCGTCGGCCGCGCGGTCGCGTTCGGCGACATCACCGCGACGCGAGCGGTGCTCGCGGTGCAAGGCCCCGCCGCCCGGTCGCGACTCGCGACGATCTCGCCCGCAGCGGCGGCGGTGCCGCGCTTCGGCGTCGAGGCGGTTGACGATTGGATCGTCGCGGGCACCGGCTACACGGGCGAGGACGGTGTTGAACTGCACGTCGGGGCCGACGACGCGCCCGCGGTGTGGGACCAACTGCTCGCGGCCGGCATCACACCGGCGGGTCTCGGCGCGCGCGACACGCTGCGGCTCGAAGCAGGCCTGCCGCTGCACGGCCACGAGTTGGGCCCCGGTATCACCCCATTGCAGGCCCGCTTGGGGTGGGTCGTGCGGTGGGACAAGGGCGATTTTCGCGGCCGGGAGGCACTCACGCGTGAGCGCGAGAACGGTCCGGACCGGCTGCTCACTGGGCTCGCGCTGGCCGGCCGGCAACCCGCACGTGACGGCGCGATCGTTCGTCGCGCGGGAGTCGACGTCGGTGTGGTGACAAGCGGCAACTTCTCGCCGACCCTCGGGCATGCCATCGCGCTCGCCTTCTGTTCCCACGACGTCGCGGTCGGAGACGAGGTGGTCGTCGACGTGCGCGGCCGCGAACTCACGGCCACGGTCGTGGCGCTGCCGTTCTACAAACGCCCGTGACCATTCGGGACGCGACACCTACCGACCTTCCCGAGATCTTCGCGTTGGTGCGTGAACTCGCCGAGTACGAGCGCGAGCCCGACTCCGTGGTGTTCGATGCCGACGAGTTCACCGGGAATCTGTTCGGCGACCGCGCCGTCGCACACGCGTTGATCGCGGAAACCGACGCGGGCGAGGTCGCCGGGTTCGCGATTTGGTTCGAGACCTTCTCGACGTGGCGCGGCCAGTCGGGGATCTGGCTCGAGGATCTCTTGGTCCGGCCCGACTTCCGGCGCTTCGGTCTCGGGCGCGCGCTGCTGGAGGAGCTACGGCGCCGGACCGATGGTCGCGTCGAGTGGGCCGTGCTCGACTGGAACACGCCTGCACAAGATTTCTACCGTTCGATCGGCGCCGCGCCGCAAGACGAGTGGACTACGTGGCGGTGGGAACGCCGCCCACCCGCCGCAGATGGTCGTTGAGGAAACGGCCGTCGGGGTCGAGTTCCGCTCGGAGCCG
>JBEVDP010000359.1:0-3450 GCA_040513235.1 Acidimicrobiia bacterium
GTCGGCATTGGCGATCTCTCAAGTACCTCGACGGACTGAGCTGAAGTCGCCGCGGCCGAGGCGTCACGCCACACGCCCGAGGGCTCGTACGCCGCTGCTGATCCGTACAACTTGGTCGGCGCCGGCCGCACCAGATCGGGCAATCTGTGCGTCCACCGCTGATGCGTGCGCCGTACCGGTCGCGCCTACTTGGCTTCGGCTTTGAGCGCGAGTGGCGTCCATTCGGCCCAGGTGTCGAGCCTTTGCTGATAGACGAAGGGCACGACTTGGGTGGGCAGCTCGCCGAAGAAGACGCGCAGGGGTGCGAGGTCTGCGTCGACGAGCTCGAGGATGGCAGGGCCGAAGCCGACGGGCTCGGGGGCGACCATGCCTTGGCGTGACTCGGCGACGGCGGCGCGGAAGGCGTCGTAGTCGGGGTTGGGTGTCGCGAAGGTTCCCGAGGCGCCGGACCAGTCGGTGGCGAAGCCGCCCGGTTCGACGAGGGTGACCCTGATGCCGAAGCCGGCGACCTCTTGGGCGAGCGCTTCGGTCATGCCTTCGAGCGCCCACTTGGATGCGTGGTAGCCACCGAGGCCAGGGAACGCCACGAGGCCACCGATCGTGGAGATCTGGATGATGTGGCCCGATCCCTGGTCACGCATGAGGGGAACGACGGCCTGGGTGACGTGGAATGCGCCGAAGAGGTTGGTGTCGAGCTGGTCACGGAGCTGGTCGTCGGTGATCTCTTCGACCATGCCAAAGAGTCCGTAGCCGGCGTTGTTGATCACGACGTCGAGTCGGCCGAACTTGTCGTGCGCGGCGTTGACGGCGGCGAACACCTTGTCGCGGTCGGTGACGTCAAGCTCGAGGGGAAAGATGGCGTCGCCGTGAGTGGCCACGAGGTCGTCGAGTGAGGCCAGGTCCCGTGCGGTGGCGGCGACGACGTCGCCCCGATCGAGGGCGGCCTCGGCGAAGATTCGCCCGAAGCCCTTTGATGTGCCGGTGATGAACCATGTCTTGGCCATGTCATTGCCTTCTCCACGGGGGCGATTGGATGCGGATGGCATCCTAGTGCATTCTTGACATCAAGTGCCACGCAGGGCACTGCGGTACACTGGCGCCTGTGGATACGATCCCCGTCTCCCTCAGCGAACGCAAGCGTCGGCTTGCCCGCAACGAGTTGACCGACGTTGCGCTCGATCTCTTCGACCGGAACGGCTACGACGAGACGACCGTCGACGACATCGCCGCCGCTGCCGGGATCTCCCGGCGCACCTTTTTCCGCTACTTCGCGACCAAAGACGACGTCGTCCTCGGAAAGTACGACGACCTCGCAGAACGGTTCGCCGAAGCCTTCACAGCCCGCCCTCCAGACGAGCCGGCCTGGGAGTCACTCAGGCGCACCTTCGACGTAGCCACCGACTACTTCGACGATCCGGACCTGCGATCCCGTAGCGACACCATCGAACGGGTCCTCCACGCCACACCATCGCTTCGCACTGCGCTCCTCGAGAAGATGTCGCGGCCCCAAGCGGTGCTCGTCGCCGCACTCGACGCGCGTCGCGGCATCTCGACGAAGTCCGCCAACGCCACGCTGCGCGCACACGTGATCATTGGCGCAGCATTCGCCTGCCTCGCAGCTGCACAGGCAGCATGGCGAGAGACACCCACGCGACCATTCGGCGAAATTCTCGACGAAGCAATGGCCACCATCCCGCTCGCCTGAAGGCGGTGCCGGGGCGCCACTCGCGCCAGAACTGCCGATCTGTCTCTCCGGCGAATGGCACGTAAACGAAGAGTTGGTCGCACCGGCATCACAGATCGGGCATCATGCGCGCTGTGTTGGCAAGGATCCTCGCCGTGTTCGTCGCGCTCCTCATTGTCGTGACAACCACGGCGGCGTCGGGCCCTAGTGATTCAGCTCCTCATCCCCTCGGACAGGGGCTGGTCGGCAAGACGGACCTGCCGGGGACCTGGTTTCCGTTCGAAACCAGTGGCCAGTCATCGAGCACGGATCTGTGCGGACGGCCACTGCGCCGCGCGACGCCGCAGGATGCCGCTTCCATCGCGTGGGCAATCACACCGGACAATGGCCCGATTTTCGGCGAGCGGCTCGAGCGGTACTCGAGCGCTGGCGAGGTCAAGAGGCTTCATGACCGCACCAAGAAGCTGAAAACCCCGTGCAACTGGACGAATCCCCAGGATGGCACCCGCTGGCGAACGGTACGTCTCACCGCACCTCGCGTCGGCCAGTCCGGTCAAGCCTTCTTGGTCACCAGTCGAGACCGCACCGACAGCTTCAACTACGAAGTCACCCTTCGGTCGGCGGACACCTGGCTACACGTCGTGCTCAACTCCCGCCGGGCGAATCGCGCGCTACTCGATGAACTGGTCGAGGCCGCGTGGACCAAGGCCAAAAAAGAGGCAGGGCTGCTCGACGGGTGATGCTCACGATGCTCAGCGGTACCGGACCTGCCGGTTGCGAATCCATCTCGAGCTGTGGACACACCTTCTCGTCCGCGACAGTTGAGTTCTGCGGACAGCATGGAGCGGCGGAAGAGCGGAGAACGCGTGTCGAACGCTGACGAGATCCGAGACGGTCAGCGGGCCGCGTGGGCGGGACTCTCCGCGGGGTGGGAGAAGTGGGACGCCGTCATCATGGATCAGCTCGGTCCCGTCGGCGACGCGATGATCGAGCAGCTCGATGTCGTCGACCGTGAGCACTACCTCGACATCGCGTCAGGTACCGGCGAACCGGGACTCGCGCTCGCGACGGCGGTGCCGAACGGGCGCGTCGTGCTCACCGACCTCGTGCCCGAGATGCTCGACATCGCCGCGCGTCGCGCGAGTGCGCAGGGCGTCACCAACATCGAGACGCACGTGTGCAGCGCCGACGACTTGCCGTTCGACGACGCGACGTTCGACGGGATCACCGTGCGCTTCGGCTACATGTTCTTCCCCGACATGGCGAAGGCGACTGCAGAGTTCGTGCGGGTGTTGAAACCGGGCGGACGCATTGCCGCGTCGGTGTGGGTGAAGCCCGACGAGAACCCGTGGACGTCGATCGTGATGCGAGCGATCGCGACCGAGACCGAGCTGACGCCACCCGATCCCGATCGACCGAACATGTTTCGTTGCGCGGCCGATGGCTACGTGCGCGATCTCTACACGCATGCCGGACTCACCGACGTCGTCGAGCGCGACGTGAACGTCGAGCTCGTGACGGCATCACCCGAGCAGTACTGGGACATGATCAGCGAGCACGTGTCGCTCGCGGTCGCCGCGCTGCAACAGGTCGACGATGCCGCTTGTGCACGGATCCGTGAGCTCGTGATCGCGAACGTGCAAGCGTTCGAACGCGACGGGACGGTTCGCGTTCCCGGCGTCGCGCGCTGCACCGTCGGCACGAAGCCGTGACGCTGTCTGGCGATATGGTCGACCTGTTCTGGATTCCGCTGGGCGCCGGCGCGC
>JBEVDP010000360.1:0-4034 GCA_040513235.1 Acidimicrobiia bacterium
GTGTCCTCGCAGTACCGAGCCGCACCGTCGATCGCCAGACGTGGGCGCTCACGACACTCGAAGGGCTCGTGCCGGTGCTCGAGTCACTCGCGGGCGCGCTCGGTCGCACCCAAGCCGACGACATGGGGGCCGACGACGCGGAAGCGGTCGGCGACAACGCCGCAAACGCGGGCGAGGAGGCGATGTTCGGGTTCCTCATGCAGAGCTTGATGCCCGTGCTGCTCGGCGTGTGGAGCGGCTTCATGATGGGCCAGCTCTCGCATCAGGCTCTCGGCCAGTACGACCTGCCGTTGCCGTCGGAGGGTGCGCCGACGCTGTTGTTCGTCGCGCGCAACGTCGACGACTTCGCGGACGCGTGGGAACTGCCTGTCGATGAGCTGCGTTACGCGCTCGTGTTGCGCGAGGCCGTGCACGGCGCGCAGCGCACGGTGCCGTGGGTTCGGGAACGGCTCACGCAGCTCGCATCCGCGTACGTGGACGCGTACGAGATGGACGCCGACGCGCTCGAAGCGCAACTCGGCGACCTCGACTTCACGAATCCGGAAGCCATGCAGTCGCTCGGCGGATTCACCGACGCGGGCGCGCTGCTCGGCGCGATGCGTTCCGAGCGCCAGGAGCCCATCCTCGAAGAGCTCCAGCGCTTCGTGAGCATGCTCGAGGGCTACACGGACGTTGTCGTGGAGTCGGTTGGTGCGCGAATGGTCGGCGCGCACAGCCGTATCGACGAAGCACTCCGCCGCCACCGCCTCGAACGCGGCGAAGCCGCCGCGTTCGTCGACCGTTTGCTCGGGCTCGAATTGGATCGCCGCCACTACGACGAGGGCGCGGCCTTCTGCCGGGGAGTCGTAGAGCGGGCCGGCATCGACGGTCTCAACCGGCTGTGGGAGGGCGCGCACATGGTGCCGACCCGGCCCGAGCTCGAAGCCCCGGGCCTCTGGCTCGCCCGTATCGACCTCTGAGGGGGCTAGAAGCCTGAGGTCATCCGCGGCGGCGGAGAAATCGCGAACATTGCGTCGGCGTACGCGAGCGCGCCGGGACGCCGTTCCTCGACCGCTTTGGCCGCGGCGTAGTCGTGGAAGCGGTTGCCACCGAGCAGGCACGCACCGAGCGTCGCGGTGTTCAGCACGAGATCGGGCGCGGCGGAGGTCGGTTCGCACCGCGCACCGGTCGCGTTGCCGTCGACCGCGAGCGTCAGCTCCGAACCGTCGGGCGCGTGCACCTCGAGCACGACGTGCCCGTCGAACTCGGAGTAGGTGCGCGCGCCGAGCAACGCCTGCGGGTCGAGCGGCGCGAGCCACAGGCCGTCGCTGATAAACGTCACGCGCACGCGCCGCGGGTCGGCCACCCAGTGCCGCAGCGGCTCGTCGATCGGGAGCCGGGCGCCTTCGACGACATCGACGAGGTCGACGCCGAGGAGGAACTCCCACAGCGCGCCCCGTGCAGTGTCGTCGGTCGCCTCGATGTCTTCGACCCAGAGCGTCGTGTTCGGGATGCCGCGGTTCCATGCGCCACGGACTTCGTACGCCGCGAAGCCGTCGGCGACACCGGCCGCGTTCTCGTGCACGACGACGAAGAAGGCCTTGTCGGGCTTGTCGAGGCCCCAGAAGATCTGCGACCACCAGATGTCCGGCCGGGACACCATCCCTGGACGCGCGACTCGCACTTGGTCGTACAACGCCGGGAGTACTTTCTCGGCCTCCTCCCGCGCGACGAACCGGACGCGTCCGGTGTCACCCGTCGGGCGCGCGAACTTTGCGCGCGTGCGTTCCAGCGCATATCCGACGCGTGAGGTCGCACACCCATAACCGAACCGCCCATAGATGACGCTCTCCGACGCGGTGAGAATCGCGGCCGGTTCCTCGCGTGTCCGCGCGTCGTCGTGCAGGGCGCCCATCATCTGCGTGAGGATGCCGCGACGCCGGTGCGTCGGCACCACCGAAACCCATGACACCGCGGCCGCGGGCGCGAGCGCGCCACCTGGCAACGTGACCTCGAAGGAGTACGCGCGGCTCACACCGACGATCGCACCGTCTTCGAATGCCACGCGGGTGCGGTCGAGTTCGCCCTCGCTCCACGCGCTCGATCCCGTCCCGAACGCGTTGGGCGCTTGACCGAAGCCGCGGTGGTCGGCCGCGATCATGTCGGCGACTTCGTCGGGCGTGACGGCTCTGATCTCGATGCTCACACGCGCGCTTTCCGCTCAGCGGGCCGCTCGGGCCCCGGCTCGGGCGGCGCACGATACGTGCGCCGCGGATCCTCGCCTCAGTGTCTAGCCGCTCGGAGCCTCACCGGCGTCTGCTTTTCGCGCGATGTCGCCGCGGCGCACGGTCCCGACGTACCAGAGCCCACCGAACAGCAGGACCACGGCCACGAGGAAGATGCCGGCCCGACCCCCACCCCAGAACGCGACCGCGATCAGCGCCCCGATGACCCACACCACCTGGAAGCGGGTCTCGAAGCGGGCGAACGCGCGGCCGCGGGCCGCTTCGTGGCCGTCGCGCTGCAACAGGCTGTCGAACGCGAGCCGCGCGGATGCCGCGCCCGCCGCGACCGCCCCGGCCGCGAACACGAGCGAGACGCGCCCGTAGGAGCGGGCCGCGAAGATCAAGGGGATCGCGGGCACGACGAGCGATCCCGCGAGGATCCATTCCTCGCGCAACTTGCGGCGCAGCAGCGGGGCGATGATCGTACCGAGGCCGTTGCCGACCGCGCTGCCGATGAGCACCAGACCGTAGACCCATGCCGGCTCACCCTGCTTCTTCAGCACAAAGGCCGCAAAGAACGTCGTGAAGCCGACGACGCCGCGCACGAGGCACATCGCATAGCCGCCCATGACGATGCTGCGGGAGTGGAGCAGCTCCCGGTCGTGGGGTGTCTCCTCGCGCCCGACGCGCTTGGCGCGCGGGATGCCGAGCGCCGCGACGGCGCCGACCACGAAGATCGCGGCACCGAAGCGCAGAACCCAGTCGGGCCCGCCGAGCTTCAGGATCCCGGCTGCAATTGGCCCGGCCGCGATCGCGCCCACGACACCAATCAGCGAGAGACGCGAATTGGCGAGGACGAGTTCGGAAGGGTGGTCGACCACGCCCGGCACGAGGGCGCTCTTGGCGACGGCCTGGGTCTTCGACAGCACGAGCATCGCGAACGCCAGCGGGTAGAGCGTCAAGCTGTCGATCGCGCCGGCCATGAGCACGCACAGCACCGCGCGCCCGAGGCATGCGCCAACGATGAGCAGGCGGCGACCGCCCCGGCTGCGGTCGAGCAGCGGGCCGACCACCGGCGCCACCACCGCGAAGGGCGCCATCGTGATCAGCAGGTACAAGACGACACGACCTCGGGCGGCGTCGGCGCTGGCGCCGAAGAAGATCGACTGCGCGAGCGAAACCGTGACGAACACGTCGCCACAGACGCCGATGAGGTGCGCGAGCGCGAGCCGCGCGAACGGCGTGAACGTCGTCGACTGCAACCGGGGATAGGCGCTCGTCCGTGAAGGCTACCGCCGCGCGCTCGGTGTTACTCGGGCCTCGTTTCGCAACGTTCACGAGGAGGTCACCTGCGGGTTGGTGGGCGGCAACGAACCGGCCCGCTCCTGTCGGTACGGTGCGAACGCCGCCGCCGGACTCCCCGCCGGGGCGGCGTCGAACCGGGAGCACCCCGCCCGATGTGCGTGGTCCCCCTCGCCACCACCCTCGAGAGGTCCTGATCACCCCGGGCGGGGCTCCCAGGTCGCCATTACCATCGGGCCATGCAGCCGGGAGTCGCCCTATGAGCAATGCAGTCGGCGTCCCCGCAATCGACGACGCGCGGTACCTGAACCGTGAGGTCTCGTGGCTCGACTTCAATGCGCGCGTCCTCGCGCTGGCGGAGGACGCGTCGCTGCCGTTGCTCGAACGGGCGAAGTTCCTCGCGATCTTCAGTACCAACCTCGACGAGTTCTTCCAGGTGCGCGTCTCGGGCTTGCAAGAGCAACTCGCGGCGGGCGTGCGCAGCACGGCCGCAGACGGACTCGACCAGGTCGAACAGCTGCGCGCGAT
>JBEVDP010000361.1:0-2590 GCA_040513235.1 Acidimicrobiia bacterium
CGTAATCGATCGGTCCCATCTCGTCGAGGAGCAGGAACGGGTCGGTCGCGCCGAGCTCGACATTCGCGAACGGGCGGCGGACCGGGAACCCGGCGCCTTCGTAGGCCAGCGTGGCCGTCGAGACCTGCACAACAGGGCGAGGAGTGTTCGTCATGTCGCCTCCAACCCTTGCGCGCGCAACTATATTCCGGTTACTGCCCGCCAGACCCGCTCGGGCGTGCACGGCATGTCGAGGTGGGTCACCCCGAACGACGCCAGCGCGTTGATGACGGCGTTGTGGACGGCCGGCGTCGCGCCGATCGTCCCCGCCTCCCCGACGCCCTTGGCGCCGAGCGGATTGAGCGGCGTCGTGGTCTCCATCGGGACGCGTTCGAAGGACGGCAGTTCCGCAGCCGACGGGAGCGCGTAGTCGATGAACGTCGCGGTACGCGGGTTGCCCTCGTCGTCGTACTCGAACCATTCGTAGAGAGCCTGGGCGGCGCCCTGCGCGACTCCGCCGTGCACCTGACCGTCGAACAGCATCGGGTTCAGGATCGTCCCCGCATCGTCGCACGCGATGTGACGCACGAGCCGCACCGCGCCGGTTTCTGTGTCGACCTCGACGACCGCGATGTGCGCGCCGAACGGAAACGTCGCGCCGGGCGGCGCGAAGTCGAACTCGGCGAACATCGGCTCGGCCTGCGCGAGATCGGTCCAGGTGCGGAAGATCGACGGCGTGCCCGCGACGTGGAAGCGACCGGTCGCGGCGTCCAGCACGACGTCGTCGGGATTCGCTTCGAGCAGCCGTGCCGCGTCGTCGCGCGCGCGGGCGACGAGGATCTCGGCGGCCCCGTCGATCGCGCTGCCACCGGCCTGCAGCGATCGCGAACCACCCGTGCCGTTCCCGCGCGGCACGTCGTCGGTGTCGCCGTGCCGCACCTCGATCTGTTCGAACGGGATGCCGGTCTTGGCCGCGACCACCATCGCAAACGCCGTGTCGTGGCCCTGGCCGTGCGCCGACGTGCCGGTGCGCGCGATCGCCCGCCCGTCGGCCAGCACCTCGACGCTCCCGTACTCGTCCTCGGCGCCGGGGTTCGTGATTTCGACGTAGACGCAACAACCAATCCCGAGTTGTACGCGGTCGCTTCGTTCGCGGCGGGCGGCTTGGTCGGCACGCAGCTGCTCGTAGCCGGCGACGCTCAGCGCCCGGTCGAGCGCCGCCTCGTATTCACCGCTGTCGTAGGTGGCGCGCGTCCTCGTGGTGAACGGGAACTTGTCGGGCGTGATGAAGTTCCGGCGCCGGACCTCGGTCGGGTCCATTCCGATCTCGGCCGCGAAGAGATCGACCATGCGCTCGATCGCAGCCGTGGCCTCGGGCCGGCCCGCGCCGCGGTACGCCTCGCGCGGCGGGGTGTTCGTCGCGAGGCACACGACATCGACGTCGATCTTCTCGATGTCGTACACGCCGCCCGCCATCAGGCGGGTCATCCACGGGAGCATCGTCGCACCGCTGGAGTACGCGCCGATGTCTTGGATCACGTTGAGCCGGTACGCGAGGAACTTGCCGTCGCGTGTGCCGCCCAGCGTCGCGGTCTGGATCTGGTTGCGGCCGTGGCCGAGACCCAACATGCTCTCGCTGCGCGTCTCGACCCACCGCACCGGTCGCCCGAGCCGGCGCGCGAGCCAGGGCACGAGCACCTCTTCGGGATACGACCCGGTCTTCGCGCCGAACGCACCGCCCACGTCGGGCGTGATCACGCGCACCATCTCGCGTTCGACACCGAGCACCCGGGCCAGGTGATTGCGGGTCCCGTGCGGGCCCTGCGTACACGACCATTGCGTGAGCCGCCCGTCGGGCTCCCAGCGCGCGGCAACCGCCCGCACTTCAAGTGGGCACGGGGCGAGGCGCTGGTTGACCATTCGCTGGGCCACGACGACGTCGCAGCCGTCGAAGATCTCGTCGCCCGCACGCGACGGCAACACGAACGCGACATTGCCCTCGTCGCTCCGCGCGGCCTCGACGTCGACCACGACCGGGAGCCCTTCGTAGTGCACTTCGACGAGTTCGGCGGCGTCGATCGCCTGCGCGCGTGTCTCTGCAACAACCGCGGCGATCGGTTCGCCGACGAAACGGACGACGTCGCGTGCGAGCATCGGGCGTCCGAAGTGCTCGGGGATCCGCTCGTGCGGCGGCGCCTCGTCGGGCAGGTCGACGTCGACCGCTGTCACGATCGTCACGACACCGGGCATCGCCGCCGCGGCGGTGTGGTCGACGCGGATGCGCGCGTGGGCGGCGACGGCGCGGACGTAGGCGACATGCAGCGCACCTGGGACGTCGATGCCTTCGATGTAGTCGCCACCCGACGTGAGAAAGCGCGGGTCTTCGCTGCGCAGGACCCGCGTGCCGAGGATGCTCACGCGTCAACGTTGCGGCTCGAGCCGCAACGTCTCACCAACATGGGTCGACTCCGTGCTCCGCTCCCCTTCGGTCGCTTCGCTGTCGTCTCGCGTGCGAGCGCCGCAGAGTAGAACACGTTCCATATTTCCTCGCAAGGCGCCCGGGGCGGCGGATCTAGGGTTCCCCGCCGTGACGACCATCCTCGAAGACCTC
>JBEVDP010000362.1:0-3355 GCA_040513235.1 Acidimicrobiia bacterium
CGTCGGCTTCCGCTTCGAGTTGCGCGATGCGCTCCTGAAGTCCCTCGACCTGCGCTTCGAGGTCGTCGACCTTCGACTTCTCGTTTTGGTACGCGTTGAACGCGATCCCGGCCGCGAGGAGAGCGACCGCGGCTACGACCGCGAGGACGATCGTCAGCCAGGGCCGATTCGGGCTCGTAGGCGTCGGCGTCGACTCGGCCGCGGGTGTCGGTTGGGTGAAGGGTTCCGTCATGGCTCGCTCGGCACAATCTGAAGCACCGCGGCGAGGCGTTCCTCGAGACGGTCTTCGTCGGGGGCAGTGATGGTGACGTGCCCGAGCTTGCGGCCCGGCCGCGGGGCCTTGCCGTAGTCGTGCACGTGGACGCCTGGGATCGTGAGCAGCGCATCGCGGTCGGGCATCGTGCCGATGCAGTTGACCATCGCTGCGGGCCCGCGAGCCGCGGTCGATCCGAGCGGCCAGTGCAGCACAGCCCGCAGATGGTTCTCGAACTGGCTGGTTTCGGCGCCCTCAATCGTCCAGTGACCGCTGTTGTGTACGCGCGGCGCGATCTCGTTGGCGAGCAGCCCGCCATCGAGGTCGAAGAGTTCGACGCAGCCGACGCCGACGTAGTCGAGCGCGTCGAGCAACGGAACGATGCAGGCCTCGGCTGCCTCCTGGAGCGCGTCGTCGTGGCCGCGCGCCGGGGCACGCGTCACCCGCAGGATGCCGTCTCGATGTTCGTTTTCCACCGCCGGCCAGCAACGGATCTCGCCGTCGTGGCCCCGCACCGCGACGATCGAGCACTCACGTGTGAAGGGCACGAAGGCCTCGAGGATCAGCGGGACGCCGCCGAGGTCGTTCCACGCGCGGTCAGCCGCGGCCGCGTCGTGCAGGACCGCCTGGCCCTTCCCGTCGTAGCCGCCGCGCCGCGACTTGAGGACGGCCGGAGTTCCGAGCGCACCGATTGCCTCGTCGAGGTCGGCGCGGCTGTCGACCGGCCGGAACGCCGCGGTGCCGATCCCGAGCCGGGCGCAGGCTTCCTTCTCGGCCAGCCGGTCCTGGGTGACCTCGAGCGCCGCGGCCGGCGGGAGGACCGGCGCGATCGAGTCCAGGGCGCGCGCCGTCGCGGCAGGCACGCCTTCCCATTCGTAGGTGATGACCGTGGCGCCGGCCGCCGCCCGGCGTGCGGCGTCGAGATCATCGAGCGCGCCGTTGACAACGCGGCCGGTGACACCGGCAGCCGCCTCGGCCCCCGGATCGAGAAAACTGAATGTCAGCCCCATCGGCAGGCCCGCAAGGCCGAGCATCCGCCCGAGTTGACCGCCGCCCAGCACCGTCACCTGCGCCACTGCAGCCCACGCTACCGAGCGCCACCGCCCGCCGCCGGTCGCCCACGCTCGTTGCAAACGCAGTCGCCTCTCGCACGACCTCGGGGCTAACCCTCCAGCGCGAGCGGCACGATCTCGACGTCGGCGAGCGCGTGTTCCGCGCGGCGTAGCGACTCGATCTTGTCGAGCGGGCGCTGCAGCGCGCGGTGGCGCGTCGTCATGAGGTGTGTGTACTCCTTCGCGACGCCGTCGAAACGCTTCTGCACCTGATCGAGCGACACGACGTATTTCTCCCACTGGCGTGAGAATTCGCCGAGCAAGGCGAGGATCTCGTTCGACGTCTTTTCCAGCCGGAAGTTGTCGACCGCCTGGCGCACGACGGCGAGCACCGCGTACAACGTGAGCGGCGAGCACAGGACGATCTTGTTCTTCATCGCGTCATCGATCAGCCCGCGGTCGTGTTCCTGTACGAACGCATACACCTGTTCGTTGGGGATGAACAGCAGCAGGCAGTCGACCGTCTCGTCGCCCGCGTCGAGGTAGCCGCGCGTGGTCAGCTCCCGCACCCGATCGCGCACGTCGCGGAGGAACTGATCGCGTGCGCGCTGGCGCTCGATGTCGGACTCGGCTTCGAGGAACCGCATGTAATTGTCGAGCGGGAACTTCACGTCCATGTGCATGACGAGGTTGTTCGGCAGCATGAACGTGTAGTCGGGACGACCGCCCGAGCCCGCGAGCGTCGACTGCTTGCGGTAGTTCACGTTCTCGAGGAAGCCGGCGAGGTGCAGAACGTCTTCGGCCATCCGCTCGCCCCACTGGCCCCGCACCCGCTGGCTCGCGAGTGCTTCGCGCAGCTGGCGGGTGTGCTCGGTCAGCGTGTTGAGGCCTTCGTGTTGGCGGCGCAGCTCGTTCGCGAGCTCTCCGAACGCGCTGCGCCGGTCGCCGTCGAGCTCACGTACGAGGTCACCGACCTTGCCCAGCTCGGACGTCATCGGGCCCAGCTGCTGGTCGATCAGTGCCTTCTTGCCGTCGAGGGCGGCCTCGGAACGATGCTGCTCGCGCTCGAGCACGGCGCGGTTGGCGTCGAGCAATCGGTCGAGCATGGCTTCGCTCGCTCGCCGCTGTTCGTCGGCCAGCCGGGCCAGTTCGACTGCAACATCGGGGCCGGGAACGGGCTGCGGACGGCGCCGGGCGAGTCCCGCGAAGGCGATGCCCGCGAGCACGGCGCCGAGAACGAGTCCGAGGACGATCTCCATGTCGAGACCATCGCATCCGGGTGAGACATTTTTCCGGGTCGCACTCGCTGCGGGCCGGGATACCCGGCCCGCGGACGCTCGCCGCTCCCGCCAGGGCGCGGGCGCGCCCGGCCCGCGGACGCGGTTTTCGTGATTCTGAGTTGCTGCGGGCCGGGTTACCCGGCCCGCGGACGCTCGCCGCTCCCGCCAGGGCGCCACGCGCACCCCGACCGCTTACGTCGGGGCGGCCGGGGGAGCCGCGATGACCAGCACAGGGATGGCGTCGTAGCCCAGGGCCCCAGCGACGACCCCGCGCAACGGTCCGTCCCGCTCGTCCTCGTAGGCGCGCACCGCGGTCACGAACGGAGTGGCCGGCTCGGGTGGCGCCGCCATCGCGAAGCCGGCGATCGCAGCCTGGACCGCGGGATCGCCGGCCAGTGCGGGTGAGGCCGCCACCGCGGCGACCAGGCGGCGCCCAAGGCCCTCGAGGTCGTTGGCCGCGTCGACCGCACCCGCGACCTCGCCGTCGCGTGCTTCGGCCCATGCGGCGAGCGCGGTGTCGACTTCTGCGGCGACCGCGCCTGCGGGTCCGGTGTTGGCGCGCGCGGCCGTGCTCGCCGCGGCGAGCAATTCGTACCGCGCAGTCAGCGGCGCGGCGACCGCGCGCCAGCGCGCGTCCACCTCGTCGCGTGCGTCTTCGAGCTGCGGTCGCGACGACAAGACCAGCGCGATCGCGCCGACGATCAGAAGGACGACGAGGAACGGAAGCAACAGGCGCAGGACCCGCATGACGCGAAAACAGTAGTGGCGAC
>JBEVDP010000363.1:0-4402 GCA_040513235.1 Acidimicrobiia bacterium
TCTCGGGCATGTTCGGAATCGGCGGCGCAGTGATCTCGAACCCGTCGTTGCGGGCGCTCGGCGCGGGCCCGATCACGACGATCGGCTCGACGCTGCCTTCGATCATCCCGTCGGCCATCAGTGGTTCGTTGCGCTACCGGCGCGATGGGCTGTTGCGCTTCAACGTCATCCGCTGGGTGGGCCCGACCGGCGCGCTGTTTTCGATCGGCGGGGCGCTCCTCTCGGATCAGGTGCCGGGCGATGGCCACTTGCTGACCATGAGCGTCGCGTTGCTCATGGGCTACACCGCGATCCGGATCGCGCTTCGGCCCGTCGCGGCGCCGCACGCGGCCGAAACCGACGCCGAGATGGCGGTGGACGCGTCCGGAACCGTGCACGACGACGTGTGGCGCCTCCTCGTGATCGGCGCCGTCGCCGGTCTGTTCTCGGGCCTGCTCGGGATCGGCGGCGGGCTCTTGATGGTGCCGCTCTTCAGCGGGTGGCTGCGCATCCCCCTGAAGGAGACGATCGGGACGTCACTCGCGTGCGTCGCGCTGATCGCCATACCCGGCATGATCACGCACGCGCTCCAGGGCCACATCGACTGGTCGTATGCACTCCCGCTCGCGATCGGCGTCATTCCCGGCGCCTGGCTCGGCGCCAACGTGACGATCGGGAGTTCCGAACGCCGTGTGCAGGTGATGGTCGCGACCGCGCTCGGCATCCTCGGCGCGGTGTACGCCGCCGAGGAGCTCTATTCGTTGCTCAACTCCTGAGCGCGGGCGAACACGGCATCGAGCATGGCCGCGGTCAAGCGACCCGTGAACGTGTTCTGCTGGCTCGGGTGGAATGAGCCCACGATCGTGAGCGCGCCGCATGCGACTTCGAGGCCGTGCGCGAAGCGAGGGCGCCGGGGTGGGAGCGGCCGGCCGGCCGCCGCGAGGGCGGCCCACGTCGCCTCGTAGCCGAACGCGCCGAGCACGACGATCACCCGCAGTCGCTTCATCAACTCCAGTTCGCGCACGAGGAACGGGCGGCACTCGTCGCGCTCGGTCGGTGTCGGCTTGTTGGCGGGCGGAGCACACCGTACGGCCGCCGCGACGTACGCGCCGTGCAGGACGAGGCCGTCGTCGAGCCGTTCGGACGTCGGCTGATTGGCAAAGCCGGCGCGATGGAGCGACGCGAACAGGAAGTCGCCGGACCGGTCGCCGGTGAAGACCCGGCCGGTGCGGTTGCCCCCGTGGGCCGCGGGCGCGAGCCCGACGATCAGTACCGTCGCGTTCGCGTCGCCGAATCCGGGCACCGGCCGGCCCCAATAGTCGTCATCCCGGAACGCGGCGCGCTTTTCGCGTGCGACTTCCTCGCGCCATGCCACGAGGCGCGGGCAGGCGCGACATCCGGCGATCTCGGTGGCCAGCGCGCGCAGGTTGGTCGCGCTCGGAACGGGCATCGAGCGATGTTACGGGTACCCTGCGAAGCTCGATGCGGGTACTCCTGCTCGTCAACACCACCGCCTCTTCGGTCGACGCCCGCACGCGGGTCCTGATCCGCAAAGCACTCGCGTCGCGCCACGAGGTCGAGATGGCAGAGACTTCGCGCCGCGGACATGCGACGCGCCTCGCCCGCGCGGGCGCGAACGACGGCTTCGATGTCGTCACCGTGCTCGCGGGTGACGGCACGCTCAACGAGGCGGCAGACGGTCTGGCCGGAACCGCGACGGCGCTGGCCTCGCTGCCCGGCGGTTCGACCAATGTCTACGCCCGCACGCTGGGCTTTCCGCACGACGTGATGCGCGCGACCAAGGTGCTCCTCGCCGCGCTCGACCAGGAGTCGTTCACCCGGGTCGGCATCGGACGGGTCGACGGCCGCCGGTTCCTGTTCAATACCGGCCTCGGGTTCGACGCCGCGGTCATCCGGCGCGTCGAGCGCTACGGCGAGCTGAAGCGCTATGCGTCGCACCCACTCCACATCGTGGCGGCGTTCGAGACGTGGTTCCGGCACTACGACCACAGCAAGCCGCGGTTCGACATCGTCCTCCCCTCCGGGGAGCGGATCGAGGGTCTCTACTTCGCGATCGTGTCGAAGACGTCTCCGTACACGTACTTGGGTCCGCGGCCATTGCACATCGCACCTCAGGCCGGCCTGCACACGCCTCTGGCGTTGACCGCGTTCCGCTCGCTGAACCCGCTGACGCTGCTCGGCGGCGCGATGTCCGCGATGAGATCGGGCAAGTACTTGCGGAGGCGCCGCGACATCATTCAGCGCTATGGCCTCGAAGGCCTTCGCGTCGAAGGCCGCGGCGCGTTCCCCTATCAAGCCGACGGCGACGATCTCGGCGACGTCGAGAACCTCGATCTCGCCTATGAGCGCGACGCGCTCACCGTTGTGGTCCCACCTGCATAGTCACACTCGTCTACCTCGGCCCGTGGGATACGGAGTTACACCAGTGCGGCGAGCGCGGTGTCGGGCTCGTTCGTGATGATCGCGTCGACCCCGGCGCGGGCCAGCGTCGAGATCTCGTCTGGGTCGTCGACGGTCCACACGTCGAGGCGTAACCCGTCTCCGCGCGCGATCGCCACCGCGCGCTCCGGCGCGGCAAGCACGGCCTTGCGGTCAGGATTCAGCCATTGGTGGCCGCGCTCGCGCGTGAGCGCGGCTGCGCTCGCGAGATCTTGGCCGTGCACCAGCAACGCGGTCTCGAGTTCCGGCGCGTACGTGCGGACCGCGTCGACGGAGCTGACGTCGAACGACGACATGACGACGCGCAGGTCGCGATCGCGCACGAGATCGACGGCTGCGCGCGCGACGGTGTGCTCCGGGTCGGCGTCGGCCTCCCACGGGAGACACTTGATCTCCACGTTCACGAGCCAGCCGGTGCACACCTCGAGAGCCTCCGCGAGCGTGGGCAACCACGGCAGTGCCGCGCGGATCCCTTCGAACGGTTGCGCGGCAAGCAGCCCGACCTCCGGCACTTCGGCGTCATGGTGGACGATCAGCACGTCGTCGGCGCTGCGCCGCACGTCGAGCTCGATGCCGTCGGCACCGAGTTCACGGGCGAGCGCAAAGGCCTCAACCGTGTTCTCCCGCACCCGATGACAGGCGCCCCGATGGGCGAGAACGAGCGGACGGATCGCCGACATCGGGGCAGGCTACGCGAGATGCCGAAGCGGCAACACGTTTCACCATTTTGCGCGAACCTCCTGGTCAGGACCCTTGCGCGCGCGACTTCGGGCGCCGTAGCCTGCGCTCCTTGCTGCAGGTTCGGAACCGTTCCAAGGACGGACTTGCTTGTGATCGGGCGCACAAGACCACGAGCGGGGCTGTGCGACCCAAGGGGGGACCGAAGTTGGCGTTGACCTGGATCCGAACTCACGATTGGGACGAAGACGCTTGGCGTAATCGTGCCGCGTGCCGGGATACGAGCCCGGAGTTGTTCTTTCCGATCGGGAGTACAGGCGTCGCGCTCGATCAGATCGAAGCGGCCAAGCGGGTCTGTTCGCAATGCCCGGTCACGGCCGAATGCCTCGAGTTCGCGCTGGCAACGAACCAGGAGGCCGGCGTCTGGGGTGGCCTCACGGAAGAGGAGCGCCGCCGGGTCCGCAAGAGCTGGACCTCCGAAGCCCGCGTCGGCTGACCCACAACCTGTTTGGTCCTGCCACTCCGGTTCCCGGAGTGCAGTGACCAAACAGTGATTACAGATCGACGCGCGGCATCGCGACTGGGACGCGGACGCGGACCGTCGTGCCGCCAACGCTTCGCATCTCCATCGAGCCCATCAGTTCGGTAGTCACCAACGCCTGGACGATCGACAGGCCGAGGCCGCGTGATTCCTCGAGCGAGAAGTCGCTCGGGAGCCCGGCGCCGTTGTCGACGACTTCGATCAGCACGTGATCGTCGTCGCGGTCGAGCCGGACCGACACCTCACCGCCGCTCACACCTTCCGGGAACGCGTGGTCGACGGCGTTCTGCATCAACTCGTTCAGCACGACCGCGAGTGGGGTCGCCACCTCGCCCGGCAGATCGCCTGCGTCGCCGTCGACGGTGAATCGGATTCGCAGTTCCGGTGACGAGACCGTCTCCTCGACGAGCCGGGCGAGCGGACGCACGATCTCGCTGAAATGCACGATGTCGCCGGGTTCGCGCGACAGCGTCTCGTGCACGATCGCGATCGACCGGATCCGGCGCTCCGACTCGGCCAGCGCGGCCTTGGCCTCGGACGTCCGCAACCGCCGCGTCTGGAGCCGCAGCAACGACGCGATCGTCTGCAGGTTGTTCTTCACGCGGTGGTGAATCTCGCGGATCGTTGCGTCCTTCGAGAGCAGCATGCGGTCCCGCCGCCGCAGGTCGCTCACGTCGCGCATCAGGATGATCGCGCCGACCGCGCGACCGGCATCGAGCATCGGGACGACTTGGGTCAGCACCG
>JBEVDP010000364.1:0-4732 GCA_040513235.1 Acidimicrobiia bacterium
TTTTCGGGGCCGCGCTGTTGGCGCTGGTTGGCGCGGGTTGTGGCGGATCGTCCGACGACGAAGCGAGCGTCGCTGACTCGACGACGACAACAACGACAACCCCGCCGCAGGAAGGCGCGGTCGACGGCGTCCCCGCGATCGATTGCGCCGAGCTCCTCAACAACGACGACATCGAGCTGGCACTCGGGATCGACGAACGTCCCGATGACGAACGCGACTCGCTTGGCTTCGCGCAGAACGAGGTGTGCAGCGAGACGCTCGTCGTCGACGAGAGCGTCTTCGTGCGTGTCGAACCGGGCGAGCCCGACGACTTCGCGTCCGCATCCGGCGATCCGGTACGCGGCGTCGGCGACGAGGCGGTGTGGTCCGGTGCAGACGACGAAGGAACGCTCGCGGTGCGTCAAGCCACCGAGCTCGGGACGCTGTACTACCGCATCGTGTTGGGCCGGCCCGATCTGGCGGACGATGAGCAGCGCGACATCGCTACCGAAGTCGCGCAGAACGCGCTTTCGCGATTTCCCGGTGTTACGCAAGAGCCGACCGAAGTCATGATCGAACACGACGAGATCGACCGTTCAAACGAGAGCTTCGCCGACAACCTCCTCGCCAAGGAGCAAGCGGGTGAGTGGACACGCGGCGAAGGCCTCGCGGCAACGCTCGGCGCGTTCGCGGGCGAGGTCGACACCGCCGACGTGCTGGCGTCCGAGGACCTCGTCGACCAGTCCGGGACCGCCGTGATCGCGCTTGCTCGCGAACATCTCGCGGAGGAGGACGACGCGGAGATCAGCCGGCTGCTGGAACACGTCGTGGTTTCGGACGCGCGGCTCGAAGCGATGACCGGCGGCGCACCGCCGACCGTGATCAATGTGCGGCTCGCTCAGACCCCCGACGATTGCGCGACCTACTGGGGCGCGACCGAGCCGTGCATGGCGAAGATGGTGTCGCCCGAGCTCGACGAGCTGTTCGGCATCGACAAGTACACGCTGTACGGCCCGGCCCAGAACACCGAGGACACCAAGGGGTGGAGCGAGGATCACATCGCCTGGGCGATGCAAGCGATGGTCGAGAGCGCCAAGAGCTACGAGAACCTTGGGGCAATGCCCGAAGTCGTGATCATGCTCACGCCGTTCACGAGCGCGTACTCGCACGTCGACGCCAGTTCCACCTCGTGCTCGGTGAACCTCAATACGCCGATGCAGGGGCTGTCGGAGGGTTACTTCAAGCAGTGGGTCGCGAACGAGATGGCCCATTGCCTGATCTCGCGAGAGTTCGCGCCGCAGGTCGGACCGGGCTACCCGACGATTAGGTGGTGGAAGGACGGCCTCGCAGTCTGGCTCAGCACCGTCGTGTACTCACCCACGAACTTCGAGTGGGTTTCGCTCCCCCAACAGCTCCAGAGGGTCGAACTCTCGACCACCCTCCTCGACCGCGGTTACACCAACTGGCTGTTCTTCGAGCATGCCGGGCGGGATCTCGGAACGACCGGCACTCTTGAGATCATCCGCGCGTTGCCGACGTCCGGCGGTCCCGCGCAGCAGGCTGACGCGCTCGCCGCCTTCCCCGGGATCCACCCGCTGCTGCACGCCTTTGTCCAAGACCTGTCGGACGCGGACGTCGCCGACGGGGGCGGGGGCGAGGTGCCGTACGTCCCGCCCAAGGAGCCCGTTTCGGTTTCCGGTCCGACGATCATCTTCGACAACCCGCTCCGTTTCGGAACGATCCGGTGGCATGTGGTCGTCGATCCCGGACAGACCGCGTGCATTGATTTCGACGCGGACAACGGCGCACGCGCGTCGTGGCGTCCGGGTGACGTGGCCGAACCGGGCTCGTGGTCGGACGACCTGCCGTCCCGACTCGAGGACGAAGCCGTCGTCGCCGTGACGGCAACGCAGAACGGAGCCACGTTCACGATGAACGTCACCGACGTTAGCGACGACCCGGACTGCGAAGAAGACGAAGATCCGGGAATACGCAATCCGTGCCGGATCGAATGCGAGTCCTCGCGCTACTACATCGTGTCTGAGACAGGCTGACGGCGCTACGGTTTGCACTCCCGTAGGCGCGCGAGTGCGGCGTCGACGTCCTCCGGTTCGTAGATGGCGATCAGCGTGAGGTAGCCGGACTCGCCCCACATCGGCACCGCGAGGATGTAGCTCTCGAAGAAGCCACGGTCGATCGCCGTCCCCGACAGCAGCGTGAGGACGACATGCCCCCACGGCTCGACGGCGTAGAGTCGCAAGTTCTCGACCATGTAGTCAGGTGTGAGCTCGACCGCCGAAGCCAGCAGGGCGACGTGGTCGTCGGGGTTGGTGAACTCGGTCACACGCAGCCGGCGGTGGTCCTCGAAAGGGCCGTGCGGCTCTAGCGACGATGACGGTCAGGTGCTTGAGTGGCTCCTGGGCATATGCAAGATGCCGTCGCGCGAGAGGCTCGCCGATCAGGATCTGATGAGGAGGTGATGCAGGCTCGCCGTCTCTTCATGCGTGCGCAGCGAGCCTTGTGTCTCGATCTTCGCCGTGGGTAGTTCCTGCCCGACCTGCGGGTCGGACTCTCGACAGCAAGGGGTCGACATGGCCATTGCAACGAATGCGTTACGCAGCAGGTTGGTCGTCGTTTTCGCCTTCGCGATCGCAGGTGTCGCCTTCGCGGGCTGCGGCGACGACGGGGGCGCGAAGGTCGACGTAACACTCGGGGAGTTCATCGTCGAGCCGGATCCGACGTCGGAGGACGCTGGCGAAATCGAGTTCGTCGGCGACAATGGCGGCGGCGAGACCCACGAACTTGTGGTCGTGCGCGCGGCGAACGCCGAAGAACTCCCCACCGACGCGGACGGTGCCGTCGACGAGGCGCAGCTTCCTGAGGGCGCGCTGATCGGTGAGATCGAGGACATCGAGGCGGGCACGTCGAAATCGGTGACGCTCGACCTCGAGGCTGGCGACTACGTGCTGTTCTGCAACGTCACCGAGGAAGCGGATGGTGAGGTTGAGAGCCACTTCGCCGAAGGCATGCACGCCGACTTCGAGGCCGAGTGATCCGTGCTCTCCGTCCAACCGCGAGGGCGAGTAATCGCACCCCGGTTTCGAACTGGGGGGTAAGGCACAAAATCCAAGGCCAGGTTCTTTAGCTTACGGACGACCGACCCTCAAGCTTTGATAGGCGACGACACGCACGCTCTATCGCTCGTCGAAGGTTCGATGCTCGACGACGTTGAGGTTGTAGAAGGCTGGTGGACCGTCGGCCAGGCCGCCCATCTTCTCGGCGAACTCCTGTGTGACCGGCAACTCGGAGTTCTTCATCGCCGACTCGTACGAATCGAAGAACACGACCTGGAAGTAACGTCCTGGGTCATCGCGGTCTTCGCAGAGAACCTCGCGCCTCGCGGTCGTCTCTGAACCCGCACGGTCAGTCCATTCGGCGTTCAACTTCAGGATGTCGTCGATCCGGCTACTACGGAATTCGATGATCTGCACAAACGCCATCGCCGACCTCCTCGATGATTGAAAGTCGATACAGATTGCCCGCGATGCGCTCTCATCGCCACTGCGTTTGCCGCGCCGGAACGACGCGCTCCGGTGCCCGTAACGCCGGGTGGCGGACAGCGACAGAATCGCGACGACGCAAGCACGAGCGACTGACTCTCGGTCGAGTGTGTTCGTAGAAGGCCAGCGTCGTGTCTGGCCGTTCTGCTCGTATCTCTGTTTGCACGCGATGTCGTTCGGGCACGTGGTGGGCACGAGCGCCGAACGTGCAGCGTTCCCGCGACGACTGTGCAGCGCTGCACAACCCAGCTACCTGCACGTTCGCGTGAGAGCGGGTGACGGGGATCGAACCCGCATGTCCAGCTTGGAAGGCTACGTGTCACACTTCTGCGACCAGCGCAAGCGTTCGATTCTCGACGCTTTAGGCCGCGGATAGGCCGCGAAAAGTTCGCGCGTCGCTCACGCGGGCGCGTCGCTATGCGACTTGAATGCCGGGCATCGCCGTCCAAGGCGACTCGCGTGATGCGTTGGTCGCGAACGGCTGCGGCGAACTCACGTGGCGACTTGGTGGTGCGTGCGACGCGTCAGAGGAGACCGAGCACGAGGCCCGTGAGCGCGAGGTGGTAGGTGACGATGATCGTCAGCGGCTGCCACTCACGTGCCAACCCGAAGCGGTGCTCGGCGATGAGCGAGTCCGACATGAGGAACAGCAGCGCACCCGCGATGCCCACCGCGGTCCCGCCGGCGACGGCACCCACGGCCATTGCCGAGATGACCACAGCGTAGAAGACGATCGCGGGCGCCATCGATTGGTCGCCGCCACGCGCGAGCGCGCCCACGAATCGGCGCGTGAGGACGACGGTGCCAGGCACTACCAGGACGAGGGCGATCACCAGTCGTAGTGCCGTCGGCTCCTGGAACGCGAAGCTCACCGCGAAGCACGACTGCGCGGCTGCGAACGCGGCCAAGCCAGGTACGAACGCGTCACGCGGCAGCATGAGGAACACGTCGCCCACGATGCAGCATGCGAGCGCGACGCAACACCAGGAGCGTGATGCATCGCTCGCAGGATCGAGCGCGAGGGCGGTCGCCAGGAACGCCGCCGCCGCGGCCGGCTTGCAGACGTACTCCAGCGGCCGGATCCGGCGCGCGACCGCCACCCAGTCCAGAGCCGAGCACGCGAGCGCCACGCCAAACAGCGCCGCCGCCGGTCCTGTCACCGTGCGATTGTTCCACGGGCCGGGCCAGGATCC
>JBEVDP010000365.1:0-9911 GCA_040513235.1 Acidimicrobiia bacterium
GGCCACGACGTCATGCTCGAAGTCGACGTCCAGGGCGCCCGGGCCGTGCGAGCCGCCGTTCCCGAGGCACTCCTCGTGTTCGTTCAGGCCCCGTCCCGGGCCGAGCAGCGGCGACGGCTGGAGGAGCGGGGCACCGAGTCGCCCGAAGCCGTCGAACGGCGGCTCGCGGAGGCGGAGATCGAGGAGGAACGGGCCCAGCGCGAATTCGACGCCGTCGTGGTGAACCACGACGTCGAGCAAGCCGTTCGGGAGGTCGCTGCTATCCTGGCCGTTCGCCGGGCGGCGGGTTCCTGAGCCTCGCCCCGGACCCCTCGTTCACCTCCCACCCCTTCTTCCCCGGAGCATTGATGGCCGACCGCCGCGCGTCACTGACCGAACCCCGCATCGAAGCACTCATGCACCAGGTCGACTCGAAGTTCACCCTCGTCACGCTCTCGGCGATGCGGGCCCGCGAGATCAACGACTACTACAACCAGCTCGGTGAGGGCCTCGGCCGCATCGTGCCGCCGCAGGTCACGTCGGTGTCGCGCAAGCCGCTGTCGATCGCGCTCGAAGAGGTCGCCGCGGCAAAAATCGAGTTCGAGCGCATCGTTCCCGACGAGGAGGCGACGGCGGACGGGGCATCTGACGAAGCGGCCGAGGGCGGCGCCACGCCCGACGAGTCCGCCTGAACGAGGCCTGGGTCGCAGCGATGGCCCCGAGTCGGCGGGTCGTCCTCGGCGTCAGCGGTGGAATCGCGGCGTACAAGGCGGTCGAGGTGTGCCGGCGCCTGGTCGACGCCGGGTTCCACGTCGCGCCGGTCCTGACCGACGACGCGCAGCGGTTCATCGGCGCACTCACGTTCTCCGCGCTCGCCTCCGAGCCCGCCCGCACCTCGCTGTTCGACGGGCCCGACCCGATTCCGCACACCCGGCTCGGCCAGAGCGCCGATCTGGTCGTGGTCGCGCCCGCGACGGCGAAGCTGCTCGGCAAGTACGCGGCCGGCATCTCCGACGACTTGCTCACGGCGACGCTGCTCGCGACCCGCGCGCCTGTGCTCGTGTGCCCGGCCATGCATACCGAGATGTGGGAGCACCCGGCTGTCCAGGAGAACCTCGCGACGTTGCGGCGCCGGGGCGTGTACGTCGTCGAACCTGAGTCGGGCCGCCTCGCCGGCGGCGACGTGGGCGCCGGCCGCCTCGCGGATCCCGAGCGGATTGCTGCCGCGGTCGAGGCGCTCCTCCGCGGCGGCGGCACGATGGACGGCCTCCGGGTTCTCGTCACCGCGGGCGGCACGCGCGAACCGATCGACGCGGTGCGGGTTGTCACCAATCGCTCGTCGGGCAAGCAGGGCTACGCGATCGCCGAGGCCGCAGCGCGGCGTGGCGCGTCCGTGACGCTCGTGACCACCGTCGACCGGGCGGTCCCACCCGGCATTGCGGAAGTGGTGCGAGTCGAGAGCGCGGCTGACATGCGCGACGCAGTCGTCCCGATCGCGTCCGCGCAAGACGTGATCGTGATGGCCGCCGCGGTCGCCGACTTCCGGCCCAAGGCGCCGAGCCCGAACAAGACCAAGAAGAGCGACGGCCCACCCGACATCGTGCTCGAACCGACCCACGACTTTCTCGTCGACCTCGGCGCGGCCAAGCCCGCGCATCAGGTGCTCGTCGGCTTCGCAGCCGAGACCGAGAACCTCGTTGCCAACGCGACCGACAAGCTGGCCCGCAAGCGCCTCGACCTCATCGTCGGCAACGACGTCTCGGCCGCCGACGCCGGGTTCGAGGTCGACACCAACCGGGTTGTGGTCCTCGATTCCCACGGCGGCCGCGAGGAACTGCCGCTGATGTCGAAGGCAGATCTGGCGGGCGTGCTGTGCGACCGGATTCTTGCGCTGCACTCGTCGATGCAGGGAAGTCCGCCCTACGATGCGCCCGCTGCCTCTGAGGAGACTCCGCGCCAATGAAGCCAGGCGGAGATCCGGAGGCCCGGTTGTACTACCAACGACGCACGACTCTCGAGGGCCGGAGGTCGCAGCCCCAATGAATCGCTACACCTTCACGTCCGAATCGGTGACCGAGGGTCACCCCGACAAGATGGCCGACCAGATCAGCGACTCGGTGCTCGACGCCGTGCTCGCCGAAGACCCGTACGGCCGCGTCGCGTGCGAGACGATGGTGACGACGGGGCTCGCGGTGGTCGCCGGTGAGATCAGCACCAAGGCCTACGTCGACATCGCCCGCCTTGCGCGCGACGCCATCTGCGACATCGGCTACACCGACGCGAAGTACGGCATCGACGGCCGCACGTGCGGCGTCATCGTCTCGATCGACGAGCAGTCGCCTGACATTGCGATGGGTGTCGACAAGGCACTCGAACAGCGCGAGGGAACGGGCGACAACTACGACGAAGTCGGCGCGGGCGACCAGGGCATGATGTTCGGGTACGCGTGCAACGAGACGACCGATCTCATGCCCATGCCGATCTGGCTCGCGCACCGCCTCGCCGAGCGGCTCACCAAGGTCCGCAAGGAAGGCGTCGTCGACTTCTTGCGTCCCGACGGCAAGACGCAGGTGTCGATCGACTACGAGCACGGCGTGCCGAAACGGCTCAAGACCGTGCTCATCTCCACCCAGCACGACCCCGGGATCAGCATCGACGGCGAGTTGCGCACCGCACTGATCGAGCACGTGATCACGCCGTCGTTGCCCGAGCAGTTCGCCGGCGACGACTTCGAAGTGTTCGTGAACCCCACGGGCAACTTCGAGCTCGGCGGCCCGCACGCCGACTGCGGTCTCACCGGCCGCAAGATCATCGTCGACACCTACGGCGGCATGGCCCGCCACGGCGGCGGCGCCTTCTCGGGCAAGGACCCGACCAAGGTCGACCGCTCGGGCGCGTACGCCGTGCGCCAGATCGCCAAGGCCGTCGTCGCGGCCGGGCTCGCGTCCCGCTGCGAAGCGCAGGTCGCCTACGCGATCGGCGTCGCGCACCCGGTGTCGATCATGATCGAGACGTTCGGGACCTCCGAGATCCCGGCCGACAAGCTGGAAGCGATGGTGCGCGAGATCTTCGATATGCGCCCCGCCGCGATCATCGAGCGCCTCGATCTGCGCCGGCCGATCTTCAAGCGCACCGCCGCGTACGGCCACTTCGGTCGCACCGACGGCGACGGCTTCACGTGGGAGAACGTCGACACCTACGCGGACGAACTCCGCCGGGCGGCCGGGGCGTAGCTCCTGCGGGGTGCGGAACGCCGCGAGCGTCGCGTGCCGAAGGCCGCTCACGCGAGCAAGTGGGTGGGGTGAAGATGCGGGTCTGTCGAGTCGCGCCCGACGTCACTGCCGTCGAGCGCGTCTTCGACTATCTGGTTCCCGACGAGTTGGCCGCGCGCGTGCGCGTCGGCACGATCGTGCGCGTGCCGTTGCACGGACGGCGCGTGCGCGGGTGGGTCATCGCCGATGGCGTGACGCCCGAGGTCGACACCGACACGAAGCTGTTGCCGCTTCTGGCCGTCGCCTCGCAAGGGCCGCCGGACGATGTTGTCGCGCTCAGCGAGTGGATCGGGTGGCGATGGGCCGGACCGCGCGTTGCGGTCCTGCGTTCGGCGTCACCCGCCAACACCGTGCTGTCCGTCGACTGGCCGGCGCCGAGATCTCGTGTCGTCGCGCCTCCGCCGCGTGTGATTCGCGTGCCGCCGTTGCACGACCGGCGCGAGTTGGTGGAGTCGCTCCTCGCCCCTGACGGTTCATCGATCGTGTGCGTCGCCGACGGCCAGCGCGCCGGTGCGCTCGCGCGTTGGCTCGTGGGCCGTGGTCACGGAGTCGCGCTCTTGCACTCCGATCTCGCCGCCGCGCCGCGCACGGACGCGTGGCGGCGCGCCGCGGCCGGTGGGTGTGTCGTCGTCGGTGGACGTATCGCGGCGCTCGCGCCAGTGCCCGACCTCGCGAGCGCGGTGGTCGTGGACGACGCCGACGAAGCGTTGCAGGAAGAGCGTGTACCCACCTGGCACGCCCGCGACGTGCTGCACGAACGCGCCGCGCGCGCGGGCGCCGCGTGGAGCGTGGTGTCGCCGGCGCCGACGATCGAGGCCGAATCGATCGTCGACTTCGCGTCCGAAGCGCCACCCGCCGACGTCGAGGCGTCGGGGTGGCCGCGCGTGGTCGTCGTCGATCGGCGGGAGGAGCCCCCGGGCGCGCGCCTGCTCACCGAACCGCTCGCTCGGGCGCTGCGCGACACGGATGAGCTGGCCCTGTGCGTGCTCAATCGCCGCGGTCGTTTTCGTCTCCTTGCGTGCGACGCGTGCCACGACCTCCTGCGGTGGGAGCCGAAGGCGGAGCGGCCCGCGATCTGTCCCGCGTGCGGCGCGGCGAGGTTGCGCGTGCTCCGCGCCGGTGTGACGCGGGTGGGGGAGGAGCTGGCCGCGCTGCTGCCGGGCAAGCGCGTCGTCGACGTCGATGCCGAGACCGGCGACATTTCTGCCGATGCCGATGTGGTCGTCGGAACCGAAGCGGTCTTGCATCGCATCGACATCCGCCGCCGCCGTCCCGCGTTGATCGCCTACCTCGACCTCGACCAGGAACTGCTGGCCCCGCGCTATCGCGCCGCGACGCAAGCGCTCTGGCTCGTCGTTCGCGGCGCGCAGGCGTTGGCCGGACGTCCACGCGCCGAAACGCGCCTGTTGCTTCAGACGCGCGCACCCGACCACGAGGTGGTGCGCGCAGTCGAGGCCGGCCGCCCGGAACTCGTGATCGAGGCCGAGACCGGGCGCCGGCGCGCACTCGAGTACCCGCCGTTCGGCGCGCTCGCGGAGCTCACCGGTGACGACGACGCGCTGCGCGCTGCGGCCGCCGTTTTGCGCGACGCCGGCGTCCGCGTGCTCGGCCCCAGCGACGGTCACGCACTCGCCCAGGCCGGCGAACCCGACGACCTCGCGCGCGCCCTGGCCGAAGCCCTCCCGCCTGCCCGCACCCACGGGCGCCTGCGCGCCGCCGTCGATCCCCCGCGGGTCTGACCCATCGGTAGCATGCACCGCATGGCGACGCACACGATCCGGGTCTTCGGCGATCCGGTGCTGAAGCGCCCGGCGGCCCCCGTCACCGACGTCGACGGTGCGCTCGCGAAGCTCGTCGACGCGATGTACGAGACGATGTACGACGCGCCCGGCGTCGGCCTCGCGGCCCCGCAGGTCGGCGTGCAGCAGCGGTTCTTCGTCTACGACATCGGTGACGGCCCGTTCGTGTTGCTCAATCCCGAGATCGTCGGCGCCACCGGCGAGTGGGTCTACGAGGAAGGCTGCCTGTCACTGCCCGGCCTCGCGTTCGAGATCGCGCGTCCGAAGGTGATCACGGTCAAGGCGCAAGACCTCGACGGCAATGAGGTCGTCATCGAGGGCGACGAACTCCTCGGGCGGGTGTTCCTGCACGAAATCGACCATCTCGACGGCGTCCTGATGCTCGACCGCCTCGACGGCGACGACCGGAAACGCGCCATGCGGGAACTGCGGGAACAGGGCATGGGCGTGCCGACGCCCGGGGGCCGGCGGCACGCGCTCTAACGAGGAGGCGCGCGCGCATGCGGCTCGTGTACTTCGGAACGCCGGACGACGCGGTACCGCCGCTGGACGCTCTCCTCGCCGCGGGTCACGACGTCGCGTTCGTCGTCACCCAGCCCGACCGCCGGCGCACGCGCGGGAAGGGCACCGATCCCACCCCGGTGAAGCAAGCCGCGATCGAACGCGGCTTGCCCGTCTACACGCCGGAGAAAGCGCGGGAGGTCGTCGACGAGGTCGCCGCCAGCGGCGCCGAGATCGGTGTGGTCGTCGCGTTCGGCCAGTTGTTGCCCGACGCACTGTTCGAGGCCGTACCGCTCGGCTTCGTGAACATTCACTTCTCGCTGCTGCCGCGCTGGCGCGGCGCGGCACCGGTCGAGCGCGCGATCCTCGCGGGTGACGTCGAGACCGGGGTCGGACTCATGCAGATCGACACGGGGCTCGACACCGGCCCCGTGTTCGCGCAGGCGCGCGTGCCGATCGAGCCTGACGACACCGCAGGAACGCTTCGCGGGCGACTGGTCGAGCTCGGGTCGGCCCTGCTCGTCGAGAACCTGCCGCGCCTCGCGCAGATGACGCCGCTCGAACAAGACGGTGAGCCCACGTACGCCGACAAGCTCGACGTCGAGGAGTTCCAGCTCGATCCGAACCAGCCCGCGCGCATCCTGGCCCGCCTCGTGCGTGCGGGTGCGCCTCGCCCCGGCGCGTGGTTCGTCGCGGGTGGCAAGCGCGTCAAGGTCAATCGCGCGGAGGCGATCGATGCGACGGTGCCGATCGGCGTCGTCAACGAGAAGGGCGTCATGGGCACCGCGCAGGGTGCGCTGCAACTCGACGAGGTCCAGCCGGAGGGCAAGCGCGCCATGCGCGGTGCGGACTGGCGGCGCGGAATACGCGCCGCGGTTGCGGTCGAACCCGCGTGAGCGAACGCCGGGCCAAGAGCGGACGCGCGTGACCGCACGCGCGCTGGCGCTGGACGCGCTGATTCGGATCGAGGATGGCGCGTTCGCGCACATTTTGGTCCCGGAGCTTCTGGCGCGCAGCGACCTCGAGCGACGCGATCGGGCTTTTGTCACCGAGCTCGTCTTCGGCTCGGTCCGGATGCAGCGCGCGCTCGACTTCCAGCTCGACCGGCACGCGAGCCGCCCATTGGCAGAACTCGAACCGGCTGTGCGGGCCGCGCTTCGGCTCGGTGCGTACCAGCTGTTGATCGGGACGCCCGCACACGCGGCCGTTGCGGAAACCGTCGAGGCCGTCACGACGCGCGCTCGCGGTTTCGTCAACGGCGTGCTCCGGTCGCTGGCGCGTGCGGGCCCGCCGTGGTCGTGGCCGCCGGCCGACACCGTCACCGGCATTGCGGTGCGCACGTCGCATCCGGACTGGATCGCGCAGCTGCTCGTCGACAACTTCGGCGTCGCCACCGCGCTCGCGACGCTCGCCGTGAACGACGAACCCGCCGCGCTCACCTTGCGCGTGAACCGGCGGCGCGCGACGGTCGCCGCGGTCGAAAAGGAGTTGCTCGACCTCGGGCTCGGCGTGGAACGGGGCGTGCTCGTCCCGGACGCACTCGTTGTGCCTGGCAGTGGCGACGTCGGCGCGCTCGCGGCGGTACGGGAGGGTCGCGCCACCCCGCACGATCAGGCGAGTCAAGCGGTCGTCGCCGCGCTCGATCCGCAACCGGGCGAGCGCGTGCTCGATGTCGCGGCGGCACCCGGCGGCAAGGCAAGTGCGAGTGCGGAACGGATGGACGACACCGGCCTCGTGGTCGCAGCCGACGTGAACCCGGGACGAGTCCGTTTGTTGGCCCGCGGCCTGCGTCGGCTCGGACTCGACTCCATCCAGCCCGTCGTCGCCGACGGCCGGCACCCGTTCGTCGCGAACGACACCTTCGACCGCGTCCTCGTCGATGCGCCGTGCAGCGGTCTCGGTGTGCTCCGGCGGCGTCCGGACGCGCGGTGGCGAGTCCAGCCCGCAGACGTGACCACGCTCGGGCTGCTCCAGCGGGAGCTCATCCTTGCCGCGGCCGCAATCGTCCGGCCCGGCGGTCGGCTCGTGTACGCAGTGTGCACGGTTTCGCCCGCGGAGACCTTGGCCATCGACGAGTTCGCAACGGAACGCCTGCCGGGCTTCGCGGCGCTGACGCCGGCGGGGCCACCGTGGCGATCGCACGGGCGGGGCGCGCTGGTGCTGCCTGCCGACGCTCGCACCGACGGCATGTTCGTCCTCGCGCTGCAGCGGGACCTGGGTGGATAGATTCGGTGCCGATGAAAGTCGCGCCTTCGATCCTTGCTGCAGACTTCGCGCACCTCGCCGACGACGTCGCGCGCGTCGCGCCGGCCTCCGACCTTCTTCACGTCGACTGCATGGACGGGCACTACGTGCCGAATCTCTCGATCGGACCACCGGTCGTGAAGTCGCTGCGACCGCATACCGATCTCTTCCTCGACTGCCACCTGATGGTCGACAACCCCGGCGTCCTTCTCGGCGGCTTCGCCGACGCGGGCGCCGACGGCATCACGGTGCACATCGAACTCGGCGATCCCCGCGCGCTGCTGGCCGAGATCCGCGAGCGCGGCATGCGCACTGGGCTGTCATTCGAACCCGGCACGCCGTTCGAAGCGGTGGAGCCCTTCCTCGGCGAGATCGACATGCTCTTGGTGATGAGCGTGCAGACCGGTTTCGGCGGGCAGCCGTTCATCGCCGAAGTGCTGGAGAAGGTGCGGGCCGCCCGCAAGCTCATCGACGATCGCGGCCTGGCGTGCGAGATCGAGATCGACGGCGGCATCAAGATCGACAATGCCGCGCTCGCGGGCGGAGCGGGCGTCGACATTCTCGTTTCCGGGACCGGCATCTTCGGAGCCCCCGATCCGGCCGAGGCCGCCCGGGCAATCCGCGCCGCCGGCGCCGCGGCGCGAGCATGAAGGCCAAGGTTCTCACTGTCAGCGACGGGGTCGTCGCGGGCACGCGCGACGACAAGAGTGGCGCGGCCCTGGGCGAGCAGCTCGCCGCGGCCGACTACGACGTCGTCGAGCACCGCATCGTCGCCGACGGCGTCGAGAGCGTCTACGCCGCGCTGGTCGAGATGGCCGACGGATTCGCCGGGCTCGTCGTCACCACCGGAGGCACGGGTTTTGGTCCGCGCGACCTCACACCAGAAGGAACGCGTGCGGCGATCGAGCGGGAAGCGCCCGGTCTCGTGGAAGCCATCCGGCGCGTGAGCGACGCCGAGGGGCGCGGGTTCGGAATGCTGTCGCGCGCCGTCGCCGGCACGCGCGGCGAAGCGTTGATTTGCAACCTGCCGGGCTCCGCGAGTGGCGCGCGCGAGGGCCTCGACGTCATTCTCCCGATCGTCCCGCACGCGCTCGACCTGCTCGCCGGCGGGCGGCCCCACTGATGCCGACCCTCGACCACGTCGCGCTCGCGGTACGGGACCCGGCGCGCGCGCTGCAGTTCTATCGAGAGACGATCGGTGTCGAGGGTACGGTTCGCGCGGAGAACTACGGCTTCGTCATCACGACGCCAGGCGGCCTTGCGTTCACGCTCTTCACGGGCGCGCCCGCGACCGGGACTGGCGAGTTCCATGTGGGCGTCGCGCTTCCCGATGCCGACGCGGTACGCGCGCGTCGTACCGTGCTCGCGTCGGCCGGCGTCGCGGAAGTCGAGTGGTGTGACGAACCGGGCTACGTGTCGGTCAAGGTACGTGACCCCGACGGCTACATCGTCGAGCTGTCGTGGGACGAGAAGCACGCCCCTCAGATGTGAGTGCGCACCCACCCGGCAATCTCGTCGACGTCGACCGGACGCGTCGTGTCGACGACGAAGAGCGGGCCGCCGAGCGCGAGCGGACCGGAGTCGGTGCGCATCCACGTGTCGAACATGTCGACGCCGTAGGTGAGGTCGAAGTGGCAGGGGTGGCGCGTACGCGACTGGTAACGGTCGAGTGCGACCTCGCCCGGACACGAGCAGTGCACCTCGACGATCGGGCCCGGGAGCGCTTCCAGGCGGTGAGAGAACGCGCGGTGGAAGAAGTTGTCGAGAACGCCCTCGCGAGCTTCGGCCGCCAGTCGCCAGAACACCTCCGCCGAGGCCGCCCCGAGCTTGCGCGACCAGGCCAGGTCGCCCGGCCCGAGTGAGTCCCACAGCGCTTCCTTGATCGAGTCCCGCGCGATCAGGGGCCGGCCCAGCGCTACCGCGAGCGGCGGCGCGATCGTGCTCTTCCCGCTTCCCGGCAATCCGGACACGACAACGAACATGCCAAGAGTCTGGCTTGCCATCACGATGGCTCCCTCGCTGCGCGCCGTTGCGGCGGCTGCGCCGCGGGCGGGGCTCCGCTCGTCCGCACGCTGGCCTTCCAAAATTGAAACGCGTTGCAATTCTGTCGGGCTGG
>JBEVDP010000366.1:0-12101 GCA_040513235.1 Acidimicrobiia bacterium
CAAGCGCAAGGTGCGGATCTACGAAGTGCCGATCTCGTACACTGGGCGCGAGTACAGCGAGGGCAAGAAAATCACCTGGCGGGACGGGGTTGGCGCGCTGTGGACGCTGGTGAAATACCGATTCCGCGACTAGTCACCCCGCGTTGGGCGGCGGTGATCGTCAACTACGAAGCCGGTCCGCTGCTGGCTGAGAGTGTTCGAGCGGTGCTCGCCGACACGAGCGCGGGGCCCGTGGAGATCGTCGTCGTCGACAACGGTTCGCGCGACGGTTCAGTGCGCGAGCTCGCGCGCGAGCTTCCCGACGTGCAGGTGGTGCGCTCGCCGGGCAACGTCGGGTACGCGCGCGGCGTGAACCTCGGCACCGCGGCAACGCGGGCGCCGATCGTCGCCGCACTCAACCCCGACACGCGCATCGAACCGGGGACAGCAGCCGCGCTGCTGGCGCGCTTCGACACGCAACCGCGCCTGGCTGCGTGCGGGCCGCGGATCAAGAACGTCGACGGCACCGACTACCCGTCGGCGCGCCTCGTTCCGTCGATGCCTCTGGCGGCGATGCACGGCGCGCTCGGCTTCTGGTGGCCGGCGAACCCGTTCACCGCTCGCTATCGCCAACTCGACGCGGACCCCGAGCGGGCGCGGTTGGTCGACTGGCTCTCGGGCTCGGCGGTCTGGTTGCGGCGCGGTGCCCTCGACGCCGTCGGCAGCTGGGACGAGCGCTACTTCATGTACCTCGAGGACGTCGACCTCTGCTGGCGACTGCGCCGCGCCGGATGGGAGGTCGCGTACGAACCCGCCGGCGTCGTATGGCACATTCAAGGCACGGCGACCGCTCGCCGTCCGTACCGGATGCTCGTCGCCCATCACCGCTCGGCGTGGCAATTCGCCCGACGGCGATGGACCGGTGCGCGCGCCGCGTTGCTGCCGTTCGCGGCTGTGTTTCTCGCCGCGCGCGCGGTCGTGGCGATATGCGCGCAGGCCTGGGGCGGTCGGAGAAGTCCGATCTCCACCAGGTAGCCTGCGCCCATGGCGAAATCCACTCGGGCAGCACGCCGTCGCGCGGTCTCGTCCGCCCGGCGCTCGCGTAGCTCGTGGGGTTGGTACGCCCTGTCGGCCGTCGTCGTGGTCGCGGGTGTGGCCCTGATCTTGGCCAACCGTTCGGAGCCGGCCGAGCCGACGACAACGCAACACTGGCACGCCGCGTTCGGCGTGAACGTGTGCGGGGAATGGCTCCCGAACCCGGAAACCTTCGAGTACTCGGCCGAGAATCCGTCGCAGATTGCGGGCATCCACACGCACGGCGACGGCTTGATGCACATCCACCCGCACGTCACGAGCGAGGCGGGTGAGAACGCCACTGTCGGCAAGTTCTTCGCGTACGGAGGATGGGAAGCCGACGAGGACTCCTTCACGGTCTGGGACGGCCAGGAGCACAAGACCGGCGACATGTGCGGCGACGAGGAAGCCGTCGTGCAGTGGGAGCTGAACGGTGAGCTGCAGGACGGCAGCATCACGAGCTACCGCCCGAAGGACGGCGACGTGATCGCGTTGGCGTTGCTCCCCGAAGGCGAAGAGATCGGCGACCCGCCTGCGGTTGCCCAGCTGCAGGACCCGCTCGCGGCCGAAGGTGGGCCGGGCACGGTCGCGCCGACCGTGCCGACGCCGCTCGCGCCCGATGCGACCGCGCCGGCCGGCGAGACGCCGACCTCGGTCGCCGGGGAGACGCCGCCTACCGACGCGCCGACTGGCGAGACAAGCGTTCCATCCGCCCCGTGATCGCATGAAAGCAGTGGTGCTCGTCGGGGGCGAAGGCACGCGTTTGCGTCCGCTCACCTTCTCGATCCCGAAGCCGCTGCTGCCGATCGCGAACCAGGCTCACCTCGAGCGCCAGCTCGCGTGGCTCGCGGGACACGGCGTCGACGAGGTCGTGCTGTCGATGGGCTACCTGCCCGACGCGTTTCATGCGCATTTCGGTGACGGCTCGGGGCGCGACACCTTCGGCGACGTGACCTTGCGGTACGCAGTCGAGGACGAACCGCTCGGAACGGCCGGGGCGATCCGCTTCGCGGCCGAGGGGATCGAGGAACGGTTCATCGTGTGCAACGGCGACGTGCTCACCGCGCTGGACCTCGGCGCGATGGTGCGCTTCCACGACGAGCGCGGTGCCGAAGCGACGATCTCACTCACCCAGGTCGAGGATCCGAGCGCGTTCGGTGTCGTGCCGACCCGCGACGACGGCCAAGTGATCGCGTTCGTCGAGAAGCCGGCTCCGGGGAAGGCGCCGAGCAACTGGATCAACGCCGGCACGTACGTGCTGGAACCGTCGTTCTGTGATCGCATCCCTCCGCGACTCAACGTCTCGGTCGAGCGCGAGACGTTCCCGCGCATGTTGCAGCAGCCGGGCCTGCTCTACGGGTACCAGTCCGACGCGTACTGGATCGACATCGGGACGCCGGAGAAGTACCTGCAGGTGCACGCCGACATGCTGGCGGGAGAGATGGGCTTCCCGCCTGCGCCCGGCGCGACCGAACGAGCGCCCGGCGTCTGGACGCAGGGGAGTGTCCACATCGAGGACGACGCACACATCGTCAGCCCAGTCTTGATCGGCGCGGGCACGCGCATCGAGCGCAATGCACACGTCGCCGCGTCGGTGCTCGGGCGCGACGTCATCGTCGAAGTCGGCGCGGACGTGCATGGTGGCGTGCTGCACGACCGAGTACGTGTGTACGACGCGACGGTGGCTGACTCGGTCGTCGGCGCCGGCTCCGTGTGCAAGCCGGACGTATACCTCGCCGCGCAGACCATCGTGGGCGCCGACGTGACGATCTCCACCGGGACCCGACTCACGGCCGGGCGCGTCCCGGCCGAGTCTCCCGACACGAACGAGTAGCGTTCGCCCGATGAAAGCCCTGGTGACCGGCGGGGCCGGGTTCATCGGCTCGACGCTCGTCGATCGCCTGCTCGCCGAAGACTGGCGAGTCGACGTCGTCGACGACCTTTCGAACGGAAGCCTCGCGAACCTCTCCGAGGCGCGCAGCCTTCCGGAGCGCAAGTTCTCGTTCCACCGCCTCGACGTCTCCTCACCCGCGTTGGTCGACCTGATCGCGCACCGCCGTCCCGACGTGATCTTCCACCTCGCGGCCCAGGTCGACGTGCGTGTGTCCGTCTCCAAGCCCGCGTTCGACGCGACGGTCAACATCATCGGCACGCTCAACGTGTGCGAAGGTGCAGTCGCGGGCGGCGTGGGCAAGGTGCTCTTCGCCGCGTCGGGCGGCACGTTGTACGGGACACCCGGCGAGATCCCCGTGCGGGAGGGGCAGCCGCAGCGGCCGGAGTCGCCCTACGGTGTTGCCAAGAAAGCGGCGGTCGACTACTTGCACTACTACCGCGAGGTGCGCGGGCTGGAGTACACGGCGCTCGCACTCGCGAACGTGTACGGCCCACGCCAGGATCCGCACGGCGAAGCCGGAGTTGTTTCGATTTTCGCGAGCAAGCTGCTCTCGCACGAGCGCCCGGTGATCTTCGGCGACGGGAGCCAGACGCGCGACTTCGTGTACGTCGACGACGTCGTCGATGCCTTCGTGCGCTCCGTCGACAAGGGCGGCGGTCTGTTGATGAACATCGGCACTGGCGTCGAGACGAGTGTGCAGCAGTTGTTCGACGTGATGGCCACGCTCACCGGTTTCAAGCAGACCGCGCGGTACGACCCGCCCCGGCTCGGGGAACTCCAGCGTTCCGCGCTCGACCCCGCGCGGGCCGAAATTCACCTCGGCTGGCGGCCATGGACGTCGCTCGAAGAAGGCGTCGCGCGCACCCTCGAACACTTCAAGGGTCAGCGCGCCGGCCGCTAACCAGGTTCGCTTGTTGCTAGCGGAAGGCGCGTAGGTCGGCGAGCGGGATCGGGGGCCGGGGTCGCCCGACGTACGCCGGGTCGGGAACGCCGACGAGCACCAACGCGTGCGGGAGCCACGTCTCGTCGAGCGCGAGTGCATCGCGCGCGGCTTCGGGGCAGAAAATCGGGGCCGCGACCCAACACGACGCGAGCCCGCAGTCGGCGGCGGCGACCATGAGGTTCTCGACCGCTGCGCCGAGCGAAAGCAAGGCCATGCCCCACTCGGCCCGCTGTCGCGTCTCGTCGGGATAGCGGTCGAGGCCGTCCCACGTGAGGCAGCCGAGAACGAGAGCAGGCGCGCTCGCGATCTTGCGGCGTGATGCTTCGATCAATTCGTCAATGCGCGCGGAGTCGACGCGGTCGCCCTCGAGGTCGGTGCGCCAGCGCGCGCCCATTCCATCCGCGAGAGCGCGCTTGCCCGCGTCGGTGTCGACGATCACGAAGCGCCACGGACGCGAGTGATGCGGCGCGGGCGCGACGCAGGCGGCTTCGACGAGCGCGTCGAGCGCGTCGCGACCGACCGGCTCGTCGACGAAGGCGCGGATCGAACGGCGCGCCTCCAAGAACGCGGGCACGCGGCTCACCGGAACAGATCCTCGTGCGGTGGACGGACAAGCTCGCGATACGAGCCCTCGCGGAACCACTCGGGGTCGAGGCCGCGCACGATCGCGACCGGCACCCCTGCGGCCTTGCCCATCACCAGCTCGGCGGCCGCCGCGATCTCGTCGGCGATCGCAACCTCGGTCACATGCAGGATTCGTCCGAGCGCATCAGGGGTCTCGCGCAGGTCGACGATCGCCGCGATGCCGCTCACGCCGATCGCGACATCGGTGAGCCCGCGCCGCCAGGGTCGCCCGAATGTGTCGGAGACGATCACCGCGACCTCGACGCCGGCCCGCGCTCGGAGTGCGTCGCGGATGTGCTTGGCCGAGCGGTCGGGGTCGGCAGGCAAGAGCGCGGCTTGGCCAGCTTCGACATTGGAGAGGTCGATGCCTGCGTTCGCGCAGACGAAGCCGTGCTGCGTCTCACTGATGATGAGATCGCCGCGTTGCCGCACGATGCGAACGGACTCCGACTCGACGAGCGCGTGCCGGGCCGCGATGTCGTCGGGATCGAGGGGGACGAGACGACCCTCGGCCTTCGATACGATCTTCTGCGTGACCACGAGGCAGTCGCCGTTCGCGAGTGACGTCCCGCCGGCGGCTGCCGCCTCGGCCACGAGCACCGCGATCTCGTCGCCCGGCCGGATCTCCGGCATGCCCGCGATGGGGAAAAGGTGGAGAGCGTCTGGCACCTGATCACGCAACCGCGGCGAGCGCGCGACGGGCGAGCGCGGCCGCGACCTCAGGGCTGTGCATCATCGTGTCGGCAACCACGGCGTTGACGCCCGCGGCCTCGACTTCGCCGGCGCGGTGCGCGTCGACGGCGTCGATCACGAGCGTGCCGCAGAACTGCGTGTACGCGCGTGCGACGCCGACGCACGAGACCTCGATGCCGAGCGGCCCCATCAGGCGGTCGGCGGGACCGCGCACGGGGGCGCCGCCGACGATCGGACTGATGCCGACGACGCGGTCGCGCCGGGCGCGCAGCGCCTCAACGATGCCGGGGACGGCCAGGATCGGGCCGATCGAGATCACCGGGTTCGACGGACAGATGAGAACCGCGTCCGCACCCGTGAGCGCGTCGATGACTCCAGGTGCGGGGCGGGCGGCGGCCGCGCCCTCGAAGCGCACACTGCGCACTTCGGGTTCGGCGCGTTCGCGCACGAACCACTCCTGCATCGCGAGTTCGCGGTCGGGGTCGCGCACGGCGACGCGAGTGCGCACGCGATCGTCGGTCATCGGCACGAGCTTGACCGGGACGTCCCAGGCACGCGCGATCTCGGCGGTGACGGTCGACAGCGACGCTCCGGCGCGCAGACGTTGCGTCCGGTAGAGGTGGGTGGCGAGGTCCTTGTCTCCGAGACCGAACCAGGTGTCGACGTCGAAGCGGGCGAGGGCGGCGAGGGTCGCGAACGTCTCGCCTTCGAGCCCCCAGCCCTGCGCGGTGTTCGAGGCGCCCGCGAGCGTGTAGGTGACGGAGTCGAGGTCGGGCGAGACGTGGAGTCCGTGGAACTCCTCGTCGTCCGCCGTGTTCACGATCGCGGTCACCGACGCGGGCGGCACGGCGCGGACGAGGCCGGCGAGGAAACGGGCGGCGCCGACGCCGCCGGCGAGCGCGGTGAGCATCGGCGTGAGGCTAGCGAGGAGGCCTGAAGCTGGCGGCCTCACTCACCCGTCCGCGCGGTATTTCAGTGACGCCAGTACGCGACAAAGCGGCGGCTCCCGAGGGAGCCGCCGCTTTCGGGGGACGGACCCGGCGCCGCAGGCGCCAAGAGGGGGTAGCGAGTCCGGTCGTCTACGCGGCCGGACGGATGCGCTCGCGCACGAGGGCGGCCATCGGCTCGATCGCCTGGACGACCTTTTCGGGCAGGTCGGCGACGGTCGCCTGTACCTGCACGAAGATGGGCTCGACCCGGTTCGTCAGCTCGCCGGCGAGGCCCTGGACCCGGGTGACGGTGACGGTCACCTGCTCCTCGGCCTTGTCACGAGCCTCACGGGTCTTGGTCTCGATGGCGGCGCCGTGCGCGGTGAGGCGCTCCGAGGCGTCCTTGGCCCTGCCGGCGACGCAGGCGCGAGTAGCACCGAGGCGCTCCTGCACCTGCTGGAAACCCATCACGCCGAGGCCGATAGCGATATAGCCGGCGTCGGTCACGGTCTTGCGAACGTCCATTGCTCTACTCCTGAGGGAAACGGGGTCCCGTGTGGACCGCTCGCGACAATAGCACGAGTGCTAACAATAGCAAGCACTCGTGATCGGTCGCACAAAGGGTGCCGGGGATATCCTCGACCGGCCCATGAACACCCCCGACCCGCGTCTCGCGCCGCGCCCCGACGACCCGGCAGCGGCCACCCCGACCGGGGCGGGTGCACCGTCCTCGTCCGAGGAGGACGAAGACCCCGAGGCTCCGTCGGGCGGCCCGCCCGCCGTCGACGACGTGTCGGAGCTCGACGCTCCGCCGGCGCCCGACGCCGACGTCCTCGAGCCCAGCACCCTCGAGCCGGACGCTCCCGACGATGGTGACGAGGAACTCCCGGACACAGAGGAGTTCGCGGACGAGGGGCCGGTCGCGCCGCCGGTCGTTGCCGTCATGGTGACGAGCGATCCCGGGCCCTGGCTCGAGGACGCGCTCGCGAGCCTGGCCGCGCAGGAGTATCCGGCGCTCTCGGTGCTCGTGCTCGACAACGGCTCGGCCGAGGACCCGACGGGGCGGATCGCGGCGGCGATGCCGCGCGCCTTCGTCCGACGGCTCGAGAACAACGTCGGATTCGCAGCTGCGGCCAACGACGCGATGGCGACGATCGAAGGCGCGACGTTCCTGTGCTTCTGCCACGACGACGTCGTGTTCGAACCCGACGCGGTGCGCATCATGGTCGAAGAGGCGTACCGCTCGAATGCCGCGGTCGTCGGCCCGAAGCTGGTCGACTACGACCACCCTGAGGTGCTGCTCGAGGTCGGCATGGTGATCGACCACTACGGCGTGCCGTTCTCGGGCATCGAGCCCGGCGAGCTCGATCAAGAGCAACACGACGCGGTGCGCGACGTCTTCTTTGTGTCGAGCGCCGCGATGCTCGTGCGCGCCGACTTGTTCCATAGCCTCGGCGGCTTCGATCCGGACACGTTCCCGGGCGCCGACGACGTCGATCTGTGCTGGCGTGCTCGCCTCGTCGGCGCACGTGTGCTCGTCGCACCGGACGCGCGCGTCCGGCACCGGCGCGCGACGATGCAAGACGAGCGCCCGTCGCGGCGCAACGAGCAAGGCGACCTCCGGGCTTGGACGCGCAGCCGTATCCGCGTCCTGATCAAGTCGTACTCCGCGCTCGCGCTCATCTGGGTCATTCCCGTCGCGTTTCTGCTCAACGTGGGCGAAGCGATCGCGTACGTCTTCGCCCGCCGCCCACGCCGCGCCCGGGCCCTGCTCGCGGGCTGGTTCTCGGCACTGAAGCCCGGCACCGGGCTGTGGAGTGCGCGCCGGTCAACCCAACGGGCACGCCGCATCGACGATGGCGACATTCGCGACCTCATGGTGCGCGGCAGCGCCCGGGTGCGCACCGTCGTCGCTCACCGGCTGCACGCAGGTGACCGGATCGCGGAGTACTCGAGTCGCACCCGCGCGGCGGTGACACGCGCGAGCACGCGGGTGCGGGCGTGGCCCGTCATTGCCGCGATGGGACTCGTTCTTGCCATCGCGTTCGGGTCGCGCGCGCTGGTTCTCGACCGCGTTCCCCAGGTCGGCAGCTTGCGCGACTGGCCGAGCCTGGGTGATCTGTGGTCGACATTCTTCTCGTCTTGGCGCTACGCGATGGTCGGCGCCGACGCGATCTCGCCGCCCGCGTTCGGGCTCATGGCGTTGCTCTCGACGCTGCTCTTCGGCGACACCGACCTCGCGCGCACGGTCGTCGTGGCGGGCGCCATGCCGCTCGGCGCGTACGGCGCGTACCGGCTGGCTCGACCGCTCGTCGACTCGTCGCGCCCGGCGGTTGCCGCCGCCGTCGCATACGCGATCAACCCGATCGCCCGCAACGCGATCGGCGCGGGCCAACTCGGTCCGCTCGTCTGCTTCGCACTTGCCCCGTTCTTACTCCGCGCGCTCATGCAAGCCGCGACCGCGGAAGCCGAACGGCGCGCGCGTGCGCACGCCACCCTCACGGCCGCGCTGCTGTTGCTTGTCATGGCGGCGGCGTGGCCACCGGCACTCGCGTTCGCGGCTGTCATCGTCGTGGCGTTCGTCCTCGCGATCCCGTTGGTCGGGGGTGCGTCCACCGTCGGGCGCATCGCGGTGTGCGGCGGGGTGGCCACCGTCGCCGCCGCGGTACTCCTCGGTCCGTGGCTCGCGAGCCTGGTGGGAGCGGACGCCGCGACGCTCGCGTTGTTGCCGCGCCGCGCCCTCGATCTCGACGACATCTTGGGGTTCCACACCGGCACGGCCGGATCGGGACTGGCGTCGATCGGCCTGCTGATCGCGGCGATGTTGCCGCTCGCGGTCGCAACGGGGGAGCGACTGGCGTGGGCGGGCCGCGCGTGGATGCTCGCGGTCGTCTCGTTTGCGTGGGCGTGGTTGCCGAGCCGCCTCGACGCCGACATGCCCATCGCGTCGCCGAACGGAGTGTTGATTCCGGCCGCGCTCGGCCTCGCACTCGCGGTCGGTCTGGGCGTGGCGGCGTTCCTCGATGATCTGCGCACGTTCCACTTCGGGTGGCGTCAATTCGTCGCGGTAGCCGCCGCGGTCGCGATCGCGCTCCCGATCCTCGGCTTCGCGGCCGACACGTTCCAGGGCCGCTGGCGCCTGTCCGGCGACGACTGGCCGAGTCAGTTCGCGTGGATGGACGACACGCAGGCCGACGGCGAGTTCCGCGTGCTGTGGGTCGGGGACCCGACGATCTTGCCGACCGACTCGAAGAACGCCGACGGCGTCGGTTACGGCCTCACACGCAACGGCGTCGGCGACGCGCGCTCGCTCTGGGCTCCTCCCGAAGGCGAAGCCGAAGCGTGGCTCGCCCACGCGCTGTACCTCACACGGGAGCACGACACCGTGCGCCTCGGGCACCTGCTCGCACCCATCGGCGTGCGCTACATCGCCTTCGTGCAGCGCGCGATGCCCGAAGCGGGCCCGCGTGGGCGCCGCGATCCTGCACTCGCGACAGGCCTCGCCGCCCAACTCGATCTGGCGGTGTCGCGCGCCGAAGGAAACGCGATCGTGTACGAGAACGAAGCCTGGATCCCGTTGCGCGCAGTCGCGCCCGAGGGCAGCGAGGTTCCGCTCGACAGCGCGGATCCGCTCGCGGCGGCACAGGCGTCGTCGCTCGCAGGCGCGACGCCGATTGCCGAAGGCGACACCGCCGGTCCGGGCACGCTGTTGTGGGGCGAGTCGGCCGACGCGGGCTGGAGCGCGACGCTCGGCGGTGCGGCGACCGACCGGCGGGACGCGTACGGGTGGACCAACGCGTTCGAACTCGACGACAGGGGTGAGATCGACGTCTCGTTCAGCTGGCGCGCCTACCCGATCCTCGCGTGGGGCCAACTCGTGTTGTGGGCGCTCGCAGCCGGGGCCTGGTTCGTGACGCGCCGGCGCGGACCCGAAGCGGAATCGCGATGACTCGCGTCGCCGTCCGCCGGCTTCCCATCGTCGTCGTGCTCGTCGCGCTCGCGATCATCGCGTTCGTCGTCGGGAACGCCGATCCGGATCCCGCACCCGCGGTTCGTGCGCCCGATGACGCGGCGGCTGCACCCGAGCCCGACACTCGATCGAGCGCCTGGTACTGCCCCGGTGCGCCCGACTCGGTTCCGCTCGAGTCGCAAACCGTCACGGTCGCGAACGTCGGCGGAATCGACACCGACGTCGCCATCACCGTGTATCCAGCTGACGGTTCGGAACCGGTTGCGCAGACGATCCCAGTGCCCGCGAACACCAGTAGCACGCTGCCGCGTCCGACGCTCGGACCGCTGGGCCCCCTCAGTGTCGTCGCGTTCTCGTCGACTGTCGCGGTCGATGCGGGGGTCGAAGGCAGCGGGATGCTCGCGCTCGGCCCGTGCGCGAGCACCGCGGCCGCGCGCTGGAACTTCGCGGCCGGCACAACCGTGCGCGGGGTCCAGCAGTGGCTGGTGTTGTTCAATCCGTTCGGAACCGACGCCAAGGTCGACGTCGCGCTGCGGACCGACGAGCGGCTCGACGCGCCCGAAGCGTTGCAGTCGCTCGACGTTCCGCGTCGCTCGCGCGTCCTCGTCCCGGTGCACGACTACGCAGTGCGCCGCCCGCGGGTCGCGGTCGAGGTGCGGGCGAGCACCGGCCTGATCGTCGCCGAACAGATGATGTTGTTCCTGCCCGAGTCGGGACTGTCGGGCATGACGCGCAGCCTCGGCGCGCTCGAGCCGGCGGAGTCGTGGACGTTCGCGGCCGGGACTTCGATCACTGGTTCGCGGACCGTGATCGCGATCGTCAATCCCGACGTCGTCGACACGGAGGTCGACGTGCGGGTGAGTGCCGCCGAGGTCCCGCTCACGCTTTCGCTTCCGAGCGACGGCGTGGTGTGGGTGCAGGTCGGTGGCTGTGTCGATCCGCCCGCACCCGACTGCATCCCGGTCGCACCCGACGTGACGTACTCGGTCACGGTCGATGCCGGCCTCGGCACCCCCGTGGTGGCGGAGGAACTCGTGTGGTTCACGGAGACGAACGTCGGAGCCGGCGCGGCGACCGTGCTCGGTACCGCGGCCCCCTCCGACGAGTTCATCGTGCCCCGCCTCGGGAGCGCCGCGGACCGCACCGCGACGTTCTCGTTCGTCAACGCCGGCGCGACGGGCGCCGTGACGGTCGACATCGATGTCATCGGCGCGGGAACGGTCACGCAGCCCGAAGCGCTGCAAGACGTAGAGGTCCCGCCGGGCGTCAGCACGCTCGACCTGACGCCGTCGGTGCCGGCCGACGCTGCCGTCGTAGTTCGCGCGTCCGGTCCGATTGTGATGACCAGGTCGCTCTACAGCCCGACCGACCTGTCGCGCTCGCACCCGGTCGTCGTGCGATCCGAGGCATGACGAGCCGACTTCTCCTCGCGGCCGTGCTCCTCGCGATCGCCTGCGCGGTCGCATGGATCCTCGAACGCCGGCGTCGCAGCGCGCCGCCGACGCAGGGGCGCGGGCTGGTCCCGCACCAGGTCGACCGGGCCGACTTCCCGCGACCCGACGCGCCATGGTTGGTCGTGCTCTGGTCGTCGCGCACGTGCGAGTCGTGCCGTGGCCTCGCCGAGAAGATGACGCCGCTCACGTCCGACGACGTCGCAGTCGTCGAGGTGGAGTATCAGGCGGATCCCGAGTTGCACCGCCGGTACGCGATCGAAGCCGCGCCCGTGACAATCATCGTCGACGCCGACGGTGTGACGCGCGCGTCGTTCGCGGGCGCGTTCACCGCGACCGACCTCTGGGCCGCCGTCGCCAACCTGCGTGACTAACTCAGCGGATGGCTGGTTCCTTACGGCGCGTCGTACCCGACCGTGGGCGCGATCGGGTTGCCCTGCTCGAACGCCCCGAGTTCGCCCTCGAGTGTTTCGTCGGTGAACTCTTCGGTACCGTCGGCGTGCGTGATCTTGCGGGGCCCGCCGACCTTGCGGCCCATCGCCTC
>JBEVDP010000367.1:0-10239 GCA_040513235.1 Acidimicrobiia bacterium
CCGGCCTCGACGGCATCTTCACCCCCGTTGAGGAGACGGTGGACAGCTTCGAGCAGCTCGTGCAGGGCGACCTCGACGACCTGCCTGAGCAGGCGTTCCTCAACGTCGGCGGCGCCGACTCCGCTCGGGCCAAGGCCGCCGAGCTGCTCAAGTAGCCCCATGACCCTTCACGTCGAAGTCGTGTCGCCGGAGCGCATCCTCTGGACCGGCGAGGCCCAGATGGTGCTGGCGCGCACGCTCGGCGGCGGCGACATCGCGTTCCTCACCGGCCACGCGCCGTTCGTCGGCGCGCTCGACGTCCACACCGTCGAGGTCACCGCCGAGGACGGCGGCAAAGAGATCATCGCGGTCCACGGTGGGTTCATCGAGGTGTCGCACGACAGCGTGACGGTGCTCTCCGATGTTGCCGAACTGCCCGACGCGATCGACGTCGAGCGGGCCGAGGAGGCGAAGCGTCGTTGCGAAGAGATCATCGCGCGCGACCCCGACGATTTCGTCGCCGCCGCCGCCCTCGAACGCGCCAACCTCCGCCTCGCGGTCGCCGCAAAGTCCTAGCTGTTTGGTCCTGCGACTCCGGTTTGCGGAGTGCCAGGACCAATCACGTTGTCAGTGCGTGTGTTCGGTGCCTTCGGCGTGGTCGTGCTCGGCGACGCCGTGAGTGGCTCCATAGAGCACACTCAGGGTGAGCACCGTCAGCAGCACGAAGATCGCGATCGGGGCGACTTCGATGCGCTTCCCGGCAGGCTTGTGCACGCTCGCGGGGAGCATCAGGATCGCGGCGCCGGCAACCACGAGCAGCTGGAAGAACTGTGTGACGACGTCGCGCCAGCCCAGCGCTTCGATGTGGTCGAGGCCGGGGAACCACGAGATCCCCTTCGTGCGGCTGAACACCCACACGCCGATGGACGCGGCGGTGACGACCGCGCCGATCCCGTACACGATCATCGTGCGGGCGCCGCCGAGTAGCAGGACGCCCCATACGAACTGGAAGACGGCCAGCGCGAGGAACGCGCGGCTCAGCGTCGGTTCGCTGCGGTGGTCGATCATGGCGAGCACGTGGATCAGCCCGGCCGCCAGCGAGCAGATGCCCGCGAAGTACCGGATCTGGCGCGTGAGCACCGTCTCGAAGATTGGCGCCGGCTCCACAGCTGTGGGCGGCTCATCGACTTCTACGACCGGTTCGCGATCCAACACTCCCACCGAGCCCCGGTGTCCTCCATCACGCCCGTTCCCCCCAGACCAGTCGAGACTTGCAGTCTACGTGCAATCACGCGCTGCTGATCCTCGGCTCTCTGATCCTCAGCTCCGTTTTCCGCTCTTGGCGCCTTCGGCGCCGGGCCGCTCGGGCCACGCTTCGGGCCGCGCACGATACGTGCGCCGCTGATCCTCAGCTCAGTCGTAGGAGACGGCGGAGTACCTCATCAGCTTCGTCCAGCGGTGCGTCGCTTCAACCATCCGGATCGTGCCGGACTTCGAGCGCATCACCAGGCTCTGCGTGCTCGCACCGTCGCCCCAGTAGCGCACGCCCTTGAGCAACTCGCCGTCGCTCAGGCCAGTCGCGGCGAAGAACACGTCGTCGCCGGTGACGAGGTCGTCGAGGGTCAGCACCGCGTCGAGGTCGTAGCCCTGGTCGAGTGCGAGACGGCGTTCGGCTTCGTCCCGCGCGTAGAGGCGGCCGTGGATGGTGCCGCCGAGGCACTTCAACGCGCACGCGGCGGTGACACCCTCAGGAGTGCCGCCGATGCCGAACAGGACGTCGGTTCCCGAGTTCCGCCACGCGACCGAGATCGCACCGGCGATGTCACCGTCGGGGATCAATCGGATGCGCGCACCGGCTTCGCGTACCTCGGCGATGAGCGCCTCGTGGCGGGGCCGGTCGAGGATGACGGCGGTGACGTCGCGCACCTTCTCGCCGAGCGCCTTGGCCACCGCTTCGAGGTTCGCCTTCACGGGCGCGTTCAAGTCGATGACGTCGGCCGCCGCGGGGCCGACCGCGATCTTCTCCATGTATACGCACGGCCCTGGGTTGAACATGGTGTCGCGCTCGCTCAGGGCGATCACCGATATCGCGCCGGGGCGGCCGAGTGAGGTGAGCGTGGTGCCGTCGATGGGATCGACCGCGATGTCGACTTGCGGCTGCGAACCGTCGCCGAGTTGCTCGCCGTTGAAGAGCATCGGCGCTTCGTCCTTCTCACCTTCACCAATCACGACGATGCCGTCCATCGAGACGCCGTTGAGTACGACGCGCATCGCTTCGACCGCGGCGCCGTCGGCTGCGTTCTTGTCGCCGCGCCCCATCCAACGGCCACCCGCGAGCGCTGCGGCTTCGGTCGCGCGCATCAACTCCATTGCGATGTTGCGATCAGGGCTCTGCGTGTTCTCCATGAGAAGCGACCATAGCCGCGGCGCTCTGCGTTTGCGCGAGGGCGAATTGCGGTAACGCGGACCCACCTAGGAGGGAACAAACATCATGGGAATCACGGTAAGCCTGCTTCTCGTCGCCGCCGGCGCGATCCTCGCGTTCGCCGTCGACGCAACGGTTTCGGGTGTCGACATCGTCGCGGTCGGTTGGATCCTGATGATCGTGGGGATCGTCGGCTTCTTCCTCTCACTCGCGTTCTGGGCGAGCTGGGGTGGATTCGGCGGCACTCGTCGCGACACGACGGTGATCGAGCGCGACGTCGAGCGCGATCGGGTCGTCTAGCCCGACGCGTGCGATCATCTCCGGATGACCGCACTGCAGGGAAAGGTTGCGCTCGTCACCGGCTCGGCGTCGGGCATTGGGGAGGCGTGTGTCGAACGGTTCCTCAACGAGGGCGCTCGTGTCGTCGGTATCGACCGCAACCCACCCACTCGTGATCTCGCGATTCCGGCCGGCGTCCAGCCGGCCGGTTTCGCGTTGTGCGACGTGACCGACGAGGACGCGATCGCGACCATCGTCGCCGACGTCGTGGCTGAGCACGGTCGCATCGATCTCGTCGTGACTGCTGCCGGTGTGGCCGGCGGCGGGTTCACGCACATGCTGGCTCGCGACGACTGGCAACGGGTGCTCGACATCAACCTCACCGGCACGTTCCTGGTGTGCAAGCACGCGCTCGGTTTCATGGTGAACCAGGAACCGCTCGCGGGTGAGCGCGGCTCGCTCGTGACGATCGCGAGCGTCGAAGGTCTCGAAGGCACTGCGGGCGGGAGCGCGTACAACGCGTCGAAGGGCGCGGTCGTGATCTTCACCAAGAACATGGCGATCGACTATGGACCGCGCGGGATCCGGGCGAATTCGATCTGCCCCGGGTTCATCGAGACCCCCATGTACAACGGGATCTTCGGGCAGGCCGGCCTCGAAGCAGTGCAGGCAGAGATCATCCACGAGCACAAGCTGCGCCGGTTGGGCCGGCCCGAAGAGATCGCGGCCGTCGCCGCCTTCTTGGGTTCGGTCGACGCGTCGTTCGTAAGCGGCCAGGCAATCGCGGTCGACGGCGGATACACGGCCGGGCGCGACCACGGCATCACCGACATGGTCTGGACCTAAGCTCTTCCTCGTGAGCACGCGCGACGACTGGCAGCGGGCATTCGATACTGCGCCGGCGCGCGACGCCGACTTCGACACGATGTCGGGTGTTCCGGTCGAGCCGGTGTACGGCACCGACGACAGCGAGTATCCCGGTGTGTACCCGTACACGCGTGGCCCGTACGCGTCGATGTACCGCTCGAAGCTGTGGACCATGCGGATGTTCGCCGGGTTCGGCACCGCGGTCGACACCAACAAGCGCTTCCACGAGCTCCTCGCAGCGGGCAGCGACGGCCTGTCGACCGCGTTCGACCTGCCGACGCTGATGGGACGCGACTCCGACGACGCGCTCGCGCTCGGCGAAGTGGGGAAGTGCGGCGTCGCGGTCGACTCGCTCGCGGATGTCGAAGACCTCTACCGCGGAATCGACCTGGGCTCGGTCACGACGTCGATGACGATCAATGGCCCGGCCGCGATCGTGTTCGCGATGTTCGTCGCCAATGCCGAAGACAGCGGTGTCGAACGAGTCCGCCTGGGCGGAACGCTCCAGAACGACATCTTGAAGGAGTACCAGGCGCAGAAGGAGTTCATCTTCCCGCCCCGGCCGTCGCTGCGGCTCGTGCGCGACACGATGACCTTCTGTCGCGCGGATATGCCGAAGTGGCACACGATCTCGGTGTCTGGCTACCACATCCGCGAAGCGGGCTCGACGGCGGCACAGGAACTCGCGTTCACAGTCGCGAACGGCTTCGCGTACGTTGAGCTCGGCCTCGCCGCCGGGCTCGGTGTCGACGAGTTCGCGCCACGGTTGTCGTTCTTCTTCAACGCGCACCTCGACTTCTTCGAAGAGATCGCGAAGTACCGCGCGGCGCGCCGGATCTGGGCCCGCTGGCTGAAGGAACGCTACGGTGCCCGCTCCGAGCGCTCGTTGCAGCTCCGCTTCCACACCCAGACCGCAGGCGTATCCCTGACCGCGCAGCAACCTGAAGTCAACATCGTGCGCACCGCGATCGAAGCTCTCGCCGGCGTGCTCGGTGGCACCCAGAGCCTGCACACCAACTCGATGGACGAGACGCTCGCGCTTCCTACGGAGAAGGCGGCGCGCATCGCGCTGCGCACGCAGCAAGTGATCGCCAACGAGACGCGCGTCGCCAACGTCGCCGACCCCCTCGGGGGTTCGTACTACGTCGAGGCGCTCACCAACGAGATGGAACGCGAGGCCGAGGAGATGTTCGCCCGGATCGAGGCGCTCGGCGACGGCTCGATGCTCGAAGGTGCGATCCGCGGCGTCGAAGAGGGTTGGTTCCAGGGCGAGATCGCAGAGTCGGCGTACGAACTCGAGCGCAAGCTCAACCGGGGCACGCATGTCGTCGTCGGCGTCAACGGCTATTTCGAAGGCAACGACGACGCGCCGCCGCATACGTTGCGCATCGGGCCGGAGGTTGAAGACGAGCAGCGCCGCCGCCTGGAGAAGGTGCGACGTGATCGCGACGGCGCCACGGTGGACCGTGTGCTCGCTCGCGTGCGTGCTGATGCAGCGGACCCCGCGGTGAACCTGATGCCCGCGTTGCTCGATGCGGTGCACGCGTACGCAACGCTCGGCGAGATCGTGAACGCGCTCGCCGATGTGTTCGGCCGCTGGACCGAGGATCCACGGATCTGACGTGCGCCACGTGACTCCGGAGCGGCTGACCGCGATCGAGCCGTTGCTCGAACAGTTGCGCGCGTTTGACGGCCTCACCGAGCGCAGACCGGGCACGTTCTACCGGCGCTCGAACGCCTTCTTGCACTTCCACGAGGACGGCGAGCGCGACATGTACGCAGACGTGAAGCTGCACGGACGCGAGTTCGAGCGTATGCGGGTCACAACCAAGGCCGAGCAGCGCACGCTCGTCGTGGCTGTCCGTCGCGCGCTGGCACCCAAGTAGCCTGCGCGCGTGGATCCGGAACTTCTGACCTCGGCACGCGCGGCCAAGGGCTTCATGCCGGACGACGAAGGGCTCGCGTTGTACGCGGCCGGTGTCGACGCGGCGCGGAACGGCCCGTTGCTCGAGATCGGCACGTACTGCGGCAAGTCGGCGATCTACCTCGGTGCGGCGGCGCGCGAGCACGGCACGCTGCTGTTCACGGTCGACCATCACCGTGGCTCGGAGGAGAATCAAGCGGGGTGGGAACACCACGACACCGAGGTCGTCGATCCGCAGACGGGGCGCATGGACACGCTGCCGTTCTTCCGGCGCACGATCGCTGGGGCCGGTCTCGAACGCGAAGTCGTCGCGGTCGTCGGCCATTCGGTGCCGGTCGCCCGCGTCTGGCAAACGCCTCTCGCGTTGGTGTTCATCGACGGCGGCCATGCGCTCGACGTCGCCACGGCCGACTACGAAGGCTGGGCACCGCACGTGCAGCCCGGTGGCCTGCTCGTGTTCCACGACGTGTTCGAAGACCCGGCCGACGGCGGGCAAGCGCCGTTCGAGGTGTACAAGCGCGCGGTTGCCGACGGCTTCACACCGGAGACGACCACAGGGTCGCTCCGCGTCCTGCGGCGTGCGAGTCCGTAGCGGGTCAGTACGACGCGTACGGCGCGGGTGGCCACGGCGGTTGCGTGCGGTCGTTCCGCGGGCGCGCCGTATGGTGTGCCGGGTCCCTTTGTCCTAGTTCCTGCGGGCCCGGCGTTCGGCATCGATCTCGGCGCCGGCCTCGATGAGTTCGTCGGCCGTCAGGCCGGCGGGTAGGCCCTCGCCGCGGAACAGACCCGCGGGGGGCCCCGAGCCTCCGAGCGCGTTCGCGGCGAGCACGACCGCGGCGCTGTTCCACGTCGGTTGCTCGGCCGTGTAGTACTCCCCCTGCCGCTCGTAGCAACCGCCGTCGAAGTTCATGCCGGTCCAGTAGCTGCCGTCGTCATGGCGGAGGAACTGCACCCATCCGAAGAGTTCGTGCGCGCGGTCGTGCAATCCGATGGCGTCGAGGGCCATCACGAGTTCGCACGTCTCGGCCGCGGTGACCCACGGCTGGTCGGCGACGCAACGAACGCCGCGGCCGGGTGCGATGAACATGTCCCATCGAGATGCGAGCCGAGCTTCGGCCGCGTGGCCGCGCAGGACCCCGCCGAGGACCGGGTAGTACCAGTCCATCGCCCAGCGTTCCTTGTCGAGGAACCGCTCGGGCCGGTGGGCGATGGCGATAGCGAGCGAGCCGAGTGACAACTCCCAGTCGGGACGGTCGCGACCGAGTCGTTCCGCCGCCGCGATCGCGCACCGCAACGACGAGTAGATGCTCGACGAGCCGGTGAGGAGCGCGCCGCGCCCGTCGGTGCGCGCGGGATCGGCGTCCCACTCGATCTCGCCCGTGGCGTGCTGGTGGTCGAGCGCGAAGTCGAGGGCTCGTTCAACGGTGGGGAACAAGACTTCGAGGAAACCGGTGTCGCCGGTGCACAGGTAGTGATGCCAGACGCCGTTGGCGATGTAGCTCGTGACGTTCGTGTCGAGCGCCCGCTCCTTGACCGCGTCGCCCGTGTAGTACGCGTGCCACGCGCCATCGACGCGTTGCATGCAAACGAGCCAGTCGTATGCTCGCTCCGCCGCGGCGTAGTGGCCACCGACGTCGAGCGCCATCGCCGCCTCGACGAGGTTCCACGGGTCGGTCTGTCCGCCCGGGACCCACGGAATGTTGCCGTCGGGCTGTTGCACCGACGCGATCGCGTCGACCGTCGCGGCGATGTCGGCGCGCGACAAGACGCCCGCAACCAGGGGGAGTTGAGTGTCAGGCAAGGCTTCGCTTTCCCCATTTCGCCATTGTGGAAGGAACTTTTTCGCCGTAGACGACGAGGCTCTTGCCGAGCACTGGGTTCAACGCTCGCTCCGCCCGTTGCGCCCAGCGCGGGTTGTGCTCGATCAGGTGGCACAAGAAGTCGTGGTACTTGCGGACGGGCGCGGCTTCGGTGTTGTCGAGCCCGTACGCGCACTTCAGCCACCAGTAGGGCGAGTGAAATGCGTGTGAGTGGTGGGAACCGCGCAGGAACAGGCCCGCGCGTTCGAGCTTCTCTTCCAACTCGTGCTGACGGTAGATGCGGACGTGCCCACCCGGCGTGTCGTGATAGCGGTAGTTCAACGCCCATGACACCCGTTCGGGCCAGCGCGTCGGCACGGTCGCAGCCACGCGACCGCCGGGCCGCAGCACGCGGACGATTTCGACGAGCGCGCGCTCGTCGTCCCAGATGTGCTCGAGCACTTCGGACACGATCACGCGGTCGAACGTGTTGTTCGCGAACGGGAGGTCGAGGGCGTCGCCGTTCACCGCTCCGGCCCAGACCTCGATCCCGACTTCATCGCCCGCCAACATCCCGCCCGCGACCGCGACCGCGTCCTTCAAGTCGGCGGCCGAGTAGTCGAGCGCGGTGACGCGCGCGCCTCGGCGCATGGCTTCAAATGCGTGCCGCCCGCCGCCCGCGCCGAGGTCGAGCAAGCGCTCACCGCGCAGTAGCCCGAGTCGGTCGAAATCGACGGTGAGCATCTAGCGGCCGACTCCCGCGTCGTAACGCCGCTGGGCGTGGGCTTCGAGCTCGAGGTAATAGTGCTCGGCGGTGCCCTCCGCGGTACGGCGCCAGGTGTAACGATCGAGCACTCGGCGCAGGCCGCCCTCACCCATCTGCGCCCGCTGCGCGGGGTTGCCGAGCAGGCCGATGATCTGGACGGCCAGCACGTCGGCGTCGGCGGGCGGGACGAGGAGGGCGCAATCGCCGGGACGGCCGACAACCTCTGGCAATGCCCCGCCAGTCGTGGTGACGAGCGGTACACCACACGCCATGGCCTCGATCGACGGCAGCGAAAAGCCCTCGTAGAGCGAGGGCACGACGGCGATTTCGGCTTCGGCATACAGCTCGACGATGCGTTCGTCGGTAACGCCGCTCACGAACTCCACCGCGCCTTCGAGACCGAGGCGCTTGATCTGCGCCGGCACCGCGCTCTTGTGGCGAGGCTGCCCGATGACGACGAGGTGGGCGTCATCGCGTTCGGTGCGGACCTTGGCGAGCGCGTCGATGAGATACGTGAGGCCCTTGAGCGGAACGTCGGCACTCGCAGTCGTCATCAGCCGACCGGGCACTCGCGCGACGTGCGGCATCGGGCGGAACTGTCGCTGGTCGACGCCGACGGGCACGATGTGGAGCGTGTCGATGTCGACGCCCATCTGGGCGACGATGTCCTTCTTGGAGTTCTCCGACACGGTCAGGTGACGCGGCAGTTCGCGCGCCACGCGCATCTGCATGTTGAGGAAGCCGTACCAGCGGCGCAGCGTGAGCTTGCGGTGCACGTTCGTCGCGTGCGCGAGTTCGAGGTCGCGGTCGACCGTGATCGGGTGGTGCAACGTGTGCACGAAGGGCCAGCCGTCGCGCACGAAGTCGAGCATGCCGGTGCCCAGGCACTGGTTGTCGTGGATGAGGTCGAACTCCGAACGCCGATCGGCCAGCCGCTGGTAGACGCGACGGCTGAACGCGTACGGCTCGGGGAATCCGGCCGTGCACATGATCCCGAATTCCTGCAGATCGGTGAAGGTGCGGAACTCGTACGGCCACGGCACTCGGAAGGGGTTGTCGCGGCGGTACAGGTCGAGTCCCGGTACCTCTTCGAGGTTGACCGGCGCGTCGGCGACCGGCCACGGCTGGCCCGCGAACATCGTCACGGAGTGACCGAGCTCGGCCAGCTCTCGGGTCAGATGGCGGCTATAGACACCCTGGCCTCCGCAGTGCGGATTGCCTCGGTAGATACAAAAGGCGATCCGCAGCGGATCGCCGGGTCGGGGGGTTGCAGCGGCGGTAGGCATGAAGGACCCAGAATGGTGTGGGACCGCGGCCTGTCGCAAACCCTGTGGTGCTACTCGCGCGTAGCGCGCGAGCGGGCCACCATTTCGCTCGGCCGGTAGCGTCCGCGGCGTGATTACGCCTGCGATGCTCGCCCGATCGGCGACGGTCGCCGATCCTCGCTGGTCGCCCGGTGGGGCGCATGTGGCCTGGGTCTTCACGCACGACGGCCGGGCCGATCTGGTGGTTGCGCCGGCCGACGAGTCGGGCCCGCATGTGGTCGTGACTGCCGACACGGGCGCCGGTGGCGGCTACGACTGGGTGTCCGACGACGAGATCGTGGTGGGCGCCGCCGATGGCCGCCTCGTCGTCGTGAGCGCGGCTGGGGGAGTCCTGCGCACGCTCACCCGCGACGGCCGCGCGTTCGCTCCCACCGTGTCCGCGCGCGGCGAAGTCGCGTTCGCCTGCGAACGCGACGACGCGTGCGACATCGCGGTCGTCCCCCTCGACGGCAGCAGCTGGCCCGAGCGGCGCTCGCACGCCGATTACGCGTGGGATCCGGCGTGGTCACCAGATGGCGTGCGGCTCGCGTGGCACGAATGGGACCTGCCTGAGATGTCTTGGGACGCGTCGCGCATCGTTGTGCGCGACGACAGCGGCGCGGCGAAGGTCGTTGCCGGCGGCGACGCGGTCGGCGTCGGCCAGCCCCGCTTCTCGCCGAACGGCGATCGCATCGCGTTCGTCAGCGACGCCGAAGGCTGGCCGGTCATCTGGACAGCCGATCTCGACGGTGGCAGCCCGCAACCGGTGCTGCGCGAGAAGCGCGAGCACGCGGAACCGGCGTGGGGCCCGGGGCAACGTTCGTACGCGTGGTCACCGAGCGGGAACGAGATCGTATGGTGCCGCAACGAGGACGGTTTCGGCCGGCTCGTGATCG